>JBBSYT010000116.1:0-2895 GCA_038045085.1 Nanobdellota archaeon | reverse complement strand
GCGATAAACTTAACATTTGTTTCGCAGTTATGTTCTTTGCATAACTCCATGTATCTTTTTAACATTTCAAATTTATCCTGTTGTTCGTATTTTTTATTTTTCTCATAATCTATGCATTGTTTAAAGATAAATGGATTTTTTATAGCGGCACGGCCAATCATTACATAATCGCATCCAGTTTGTTCAAGCATTTCAAATGCTTTTTCAGGACTTGTTATATCTCCATTTCCTATTACTGGTATTTTTACAGCATCTTTTACTTTTTTTATTACGCTCCAATCCGCACTTCCGGAATATCCTTGCTGTTGGGTTCTTCCGTGTATCGTAACAGCTGAAACTCCTGCTTCCTCTAGTGATTTGACAATCTCAACGGCCTCATTTTCCTTAAAACCAGACCTCATTTTTACTGTAATTGGGATTTTGAGATTGTTTGTTAAAAATTTCATCATTTTTTTTACTTCTTTTTTTTGCCTAAGCAAAGCAGCTCCAAATCCCTGCTTTATAATTTTTTTAGAAGGACATCCCATATTTATGTCCAGAATGTCGTAATTTTTATTCATTTTCCCGGCCTTTAACATCATCAATCCATCGCTTCCTGAAAGCTGGAAAGATAGTGGCTTATCGTGTTCACATGTCTTTGCCTTTTCAACATTTAGCTTGTTGTTTTTTGTGTAAGCGAAGGCATTTATTTGCTCCGTACAGGCCAAACTGGCCCCGTATTCCCTGCAAAGCAGTCTAAACGGCAGATTAGTAACATCAGCCATCGGTGCCAGTATAAATCTATTCTTTAATTTAGGAAAGTACATGTTTTAGGATATGATAGAAATTATTAAAAAGATATGCTTTTTGACATGATTATGAATATTAACACTATCCTAAAACAGCAAGAAAAGCTCAATAAAGACGGCAAATTCTCAGCAATAAATGGAGAGACAGGGCACTTTATTCATCTGTTGATTAAGATGAAGAACCCAAAAAACGTTCTAGAAATTGGGACATCAATAGGTTACTCCTCGATTTGGATTGCTTCCGCATTAACTAAGTCTTCTGAACTAATAACTATTGAACGTTGGCCAGAACGAGCTGAACTTGCAAAAAAGTTCTTCGAACAGGCAAAATTATCGATTAAATTAATTGAAGGTGATGCCTTAAAATTAATACCTAAATTAAAAACAAAATTTGATGCTGTTTTTATAGATGCAACAAAAGCAGATTATCTAAAATATCTGAAATTAATCAAATTAAATAAACATGCATTAATCATTGCAGATAATACTATTTCTCACGCAGTCAAAATGCAAGACTTTTTGAAATTCGCAGAAAAGAAGAACTCAGTTACTGCAGAAATAGGGAAAGGGATAACTTTTTTCAAAATTTAGTTATTTTCTAGGCAGAAGTCTCGGAATACTGTCTTTTTCAACAGGCTTGGGCATTTCAAAAGGATTTTCATCCTTTTCTCGCATGAATGTATCTTCACCAAGAGGTTCCTGTTTTTTTCTTTTAAATAATGATTTTATTTTTTCAATTAAGCCTTTTCCTGCATTCTTGGCTTTTTCAGCATTAATGTTAATTTGTTCTTTTGCTTTTTTCAAATCTCCGAATGTAACATCCATGTCTGCAATTTTATTTTTATGCTTTTCAAAATAAACAAATTTTTCCAAAGGATATTTTGAAGAAGTCTTTGCCTGTTCAAGCGGTTTTCCCAAAGTTATTATTGCATGCGGCTGAGCGGGCGGACTTATTTTTAATATTTGATTTAGTTTTTCTTCATTAAATCCAACAACCAATGCATTCCCTATTCCTAGTTCTGTTGCTGCCAATAGCATATTTTGAACTGCAAATGATGTGTCCTGGATTGAATATATTTTATCTCCTCTTGGACCAAAGAATTTTCCAACTTTCTCATTTTCAGCAACAACAACAATTAGAACAGGAGCAGTTTGTATCCATGTTTGATTTCCGGCTGCTTGTGCAATATCTGCTTTTAATTTAGAATCTTTAATTATGATGAAGCTTCTGTCCTGCAAATTTCCGGATGAAGGAGCATAACGCCCGGCATCAAGAACTGTTCCCAACTCTTCCTTATTAATAGGATCATCGGAATACTTTCTGCATCCCCATCTTTTCTGGATTGCATCTATTGTATTCATGACTGTTTTGTATTGATATTTATATATAAACATATCGCTGATGACCGGCTATGAGCCACGCCTCGGTCGGTTTTTATTATTAGTAATTACAAACTAAGAAAAATTAATACCGAGGCTTCTGACGACATATTCATCATTTATCTCCAATACTTTTTTAAACACTAAAACCAGCCATATTCTTATGGATTATTCAGACTTAGTTGAAATATACGAGAAGCTCGAAAAGACTAGCAAGAGACTCGAAAAGACTCACATTTTGTCAGAATTTATCAAAATAGTTTCAGTTGATGATCTCCCCTATGTAGTGCTGTTACTGCAGGGAAATGTTTATCCTCCTGTTGAAGAAAAGAAAATAGGGGTTGCTGCAAAATTGGTTTTGAAAGCCATCGCATCTGCTTCCGGCATTCCGCAGGAAAAAGTCGAGCATCATTGGGCGAAATCGGGAGATTTGGGAGAAACTGCAGCTGAACTAATTGGTAAGAAACAACAGTCTACTCTTTTCAAAGCCGATATTACCGTAAAAAAAGTTATGGAAAATTTAAGAAAATTGGCGACTTTAGAAGGAGAAGGAACAGTTTCAAGAAAAGTTGATTTAATTTCTGAATTATTAACCTCAGCAACTTCAAAAGAATCAAAGTTTATTATTAGAACTTTGCTTGAAGAATTGAGGGTCGGGGTTGCAGATGGAATTCTTAGAGATGCAATTGTTTGGTCTTATTTCGGAAAAGAAATAGGATTCAAATAT
>JBBSYT010000115.1:0-4985 GCA_038045085.1 Nanobdellota archaeon | reverse complement strand
TAAAGCCTAGCAAAGTAACAACAATATTAAACGGAGTTGATACAAATGTATTTTTGTTCAGCGAATGGGACGTAGAAATTCTTGTCTGGGTGAAAAAACCTGGAGAATTTTACGATTTCTATAATAAAATCATTGATTTATACTCAGAGTATATGGCAAGCAAAGATTTTTCAATTGTTACGAAAATACATTTCCTGGCAAATGATTACCTGCATAAAACTCCGTATTCTATCACGATAGGAGATATGCACAAAATTGAAAGTATAGATGAAGATGATGAAAAAATATTAGAAGAAATAAAAAAAGATCCGAGACAGGAGCTTATTTCAATAGCCGCAAACCTTAATCTATCTTTTAATACAGTGCAATACAGATTAAAACAACTCTACACAAAAAATATACTAAAAGGAATTATTCCAGTCGTGAATATTAGTTTGCTTGGTTACAATAGATATAAAGTTGAACTGGTTTTAAGCAAACAAGCACAAAGAAACAAAGTTATTGATTACTTAAAAACAAGAAACGAAGTAACGAATATTGCAGAAATAATAGGAAGAAATGACATGAGTTTTGAAGCTAACTTTAGAACTAATGCCGAATTAGATAAATTTTTAGAAGATTTGAGAGTAAACAGCTCGAATATTCAGAATTTTGAAGTTATGAACATGATTGTAGAATGATTACTTTAATGTAAACTTTTTTAAACACTAGTCGTTATTGAATAGAATATGGCCAAAGACATAAAAGAGCAGCCGAAAGTAAGAAGAATAACTCTTAGTTTTATTTTATCATGGATTTTTGCATTATTCTTTTTCTATATGGCAGTTGCGGCTGTTTTTTCATTGCAGATATTATCTTTTATAATATTAATATTAATAACACTATTCTTTCTCCCCATGACTAAAACTTTTCTGGGAAAAAAGCTCAATATAGAACTGTCAAGAACATTAAAAGTTGTCATACTTATTGTTTTATTAATTATCTATGGTTTGAGTCTGCCTAAGCCGGCAGTTACAGCAGTTCCAGAAAAAAAGATTTCGGATATAAACAAAACATATTCTCTCGGAGAGAAAATTGTTTCCGGCGATTTTTCATATATAATTCACAGTTCAATTCAAAAAGACACTGTAATAGTAAGAGACAGTGAAGGAAGAACCGGCGACTTAAAAGCAACAGGAATATTCATTGTTCTTGACGTAACAATGGAAAATCTTGTCAATTCAACAAAAATACAGGCCAGCATCCCAATAAAACTTGTTGATGATAAAAACAGATTATTTGATTATAATCCTTCAATCATGAACGTGCATCCTTCTGCGCTAATACCGGGACAAATGCAGCCAGGCCTTTCAAAAAGAGGAGAAATTATCTTTGATGTTCCTGCCGGAAGCTATAAGGCTGAAATATCAAGCAACAGGCTTGCTTTCTTTTCAAAAGAAAAACCTAAATACATTAATTTAAAATAGATTATTTTAATACTTCTAAACCAGGCAATTTCTTTCCAGCAACGTAATGTACTAATGCTCCACCGCTTAAACTAATATAACCAATCTTCTTCTTGTTTATTTTAAAATGAGTTAATGCCGTTGTTGAATGCCCGCCTGCAACAACTGAAAATGCTTTTGACTGTTCAATTGCTTTCAAAATATTAAATGTTCCTTTTTCAAATCCAGTTATTTGAGAATAACCAGGAGTTCCTTTTAAGAAAATCGATTTCGATTTTTTAATAATATCGCAGTATTGTTTTATTGTTTCAGAACCAATGTCCAAAATCTTGTAATTTGATGGTAAATCGCTTAATTTCAATTCTTGTCTTTTTCCATTGACGTTAGCTGCCAAATCAACAGGAGTTACAATGTGTTTTGCTTCTTTTTTAATTTCGGATGTAATTTGACTCTTTCTTTCGTTTTCTGCACCCAAATTAACTCCTTTTGCAAGCAAACACACCAAAGCAGGAACTCCTGCAGATAAAATATGTTTTTTATTAAAGAGTAAAGCAACATCTTCAACTTTATCTCCCCCCAAAATGAAAACCGCATTCTTTATATCTAATTTGGACAGATTTTTTAATTCGAGCTCCATTGTTCTTCCAACACATGATTTCAGAACTTTTGGAAATTCCGTTATTGAAGTTTGAACTCTGTGTGAAACAGAAAAAGCATCGTTAACGTAATAATCAAATAAGGGAGTAAGTATTTTTACTAATTTATTTTCCTTTTTTGGCTCTAATTCTTCTTTTAAAAATCTTAGATTTTCTAATAACAAAACATTTCCTTCTTTTAATGATTTAATTGCATTAACTGCTTTATTTCCGATAATGTCATCAACAAATATTAATTTTGGAATAAAGCGTTTTAATAAACCAGAATGCTGAATTAAGCTGGTAAAATCGGAACTTCTTGGGCGGCCTTGATGAGCAATAATAACAACTTTCGCTTTCTTTTGCATTAATTCTCTAATTGTAACTAATGGAGCAGTAAATCTTTCAGAAAAGGTTATTTTTCCTTTATTTACTTCGCTATTTATGTCAATTCTTACTAAGACTTTTTTTCCTTTGAAATCGTATGAATCAAGTGTTTTGTACATGATAGAGATTATGGATGAAGGGTTTTTAAGTCTTTTTAGAAATATACGATATCTTTATGAATAACCTTGGATTTGACGGCAAAATGAAAGTATTACCAGGATGCGCGTTTTGCATAAATGGACCTGAATTTGATAAAGATAGTAATGAAAGAACAATTATAGAAACCCCCAATTTCAGAGTTTTTCCTACGCTAGGACAAATTACTGAGGGATACTTGCTCATAGTTCCTAAAGAACATTATGCCTCTGTTGGATCCCTTCCAAAAGAGATGTTTCCCGAGATAAATGAGATAAAAAAAGAAGTGGGAAAAAGAATTAAAAAGGCTTATGATAAAAACCCAACTTTTTTTGAGCATGGCGGAATAGGACAAACAATTTATCATGCGCACGTACACGCATTGCCCTTCCCCGATAATGTTGATTTGTTTGACAATTATCACAAAGATTTTCCGTTCTTTGAACGAATTAATTCCCTAGATAATCTTGCAGATATATGGAACACAAGAGGGAATTATTTATTTTATGAAATTAATGGTAATATGTTTGCATTCTATACTCCCGTAAAACCAATGTATGCTAGAATTGCTGTTGCTAATGCATTGGGTGTTCCCGAAAGAGCAAATTGGAGAACAATGGATAGAAAGATAGATGAAGAAATGATACAAAGAACATTAGAAAAATTGTCAAAGTAATAAAATTCTAAATAAATCTTGCAATTAATTTAACAACATCAACAACTCTTTGAGAATAACCATACTCATTGTCATACCAAGCAAGAACTTTAACCATGTCTCCTTCCTTTTGAGTGCATTTTGCATCAAATAAAGCAGAATGATGGTTTGCAATAATATCGCTTGAAACCAATTCATCTTCGCTATATTCGACAATACCTTTGTAGTCTGTTTCTGACATTTTCTTAAAGACTGCATTGATTTGCTCAACTGTGAATTTATTTTTTAATTCGGCGGATAAATCAACCAAAGAACCGCAGATAACTGGAACTCTTACAGCCAATCCCGTTATCTTGTCTTTCAATTCCGGAATAACTTCGGTTACAGCATATGCCGCTCCAGTAGTTGTAGGAATAATATTCATTGCACCAGCTCTTCCCCTTCTAAACTTTTTATGGGCACTATCCTGTATTGTTTGGTCATTTGTGTAAGCATGAATAGTTGTCATTAATGCTCTTTTAATTCCAAAATTATCATTCAAAATTTTAGCAATTGGTGCTAAACAGTTTGTTGTACAAGATGAAACCGCAACAATATGATTTACTGCTTTCAAAGATTTATCATTTACCCCCAATACAATCTGCGGAACATCTTTTGCTGGTGCAGTTATAATCACTTTTTTTGCTCCAGATTTTAAGTGCTGAGAACAGCTTTCTTTATTTTTGAAAACTCCTGTTGAATCAATTACAATATCAATTCCTAATTTTTTCCATGGAAGTTTTTTTGGGTCTCTTTCGCTTATAACAATTATTTTTTTGCCATTAACAATTAAGTTATTTTTATCGGCAAAAACACTTCCCGGAAATTTTCCATAAATAGTGTCGTATTTTAACAAATAAGCTGCCGAGTCTGAGCCATTTGGGTCGTTAACTGCAGTTACATTAACACCCCTCTCCATGCATATTCTTAGAACAGTCCTTCCAATACGCCCAAAGCCGTTAATAGCTATGTTCATACAATGAGTTTTATGAACTGGGCTTTAAAAGGATTATGGTAAGTTAGGCTCTGTAGAAAATAACGTCGCCGTCTTGCTGCGAGGCTTCCAATGGACAAATAATAAAGAATTTTCCGAGGTTCCAGATAGGAAAATGCAATATAAATCAGCATAACAAGCCGAGCTGACGCGGAGTTATTTTCTATTTTCTACAGAGCCTCAGAAATTAATCGAAATACTTAGTTCCTCGTTCTACAAACTGAGTATCAATGTTCGTTGGATGAAACCATTTCTTAACAAAATCAGTTACTTTATTGATATCAAACTCCTTACAAGAATAAACATCTAATGAAATATAGTCATTTAAAGAGAGAGTATGAATAACGATGGAAGATTCGGCCAAGGGTACCCAACCAGATAGTCCGTTTTTTCCGGGGAATCTCTCTTCATCTGTTCTAAAAACAGCAGGTTCGCCTTGTTTCTCCATTTCAATGAATGGAACAATTTGATCTAGAAAGTCATAACATACTGCGATATCGTCACAAACTCCCGGTTTACATCCGTAGCAATCAACTAATAATTCGTAACCAAAAACTTTTTTCTTTTCTGTCATATCTTTTTTTGATATAAAGAGAGTGTTATATTTAAACTTTTTTATTTTGAAGTGTTTTTGAACAGAAAAATTTAAATTTCAAAGAAAAGGTATAAAAAGAGCAATGACAACCCAAAAGACA
>JBBSYT010000114.1:0-2242 GCA_038045085.1 Nanobdellota archaeon | reverse complement strand
ATGAAATAAGACTGAGCATTGAAGGTTCTGAAGTTATTGGTCCAAAAGCAAAGAAGAATGTTGTTGATATTGGAAAACTATCTAAATTATGGATGGCGGGACAGGATATTCCTTTCAAAACGTCATGTACTGGAATGGTCATAATTAAAGACGGAAAAGATTATTTAGGTTCTGGAAAAGTAATGACTAAAGAAGTTCAAGTATTTGATGAAGAAGGAAAATCAAAGAAAGAAATGCAAACAATGATTCTAAACTTTGTTCCCAAAACAAGAAGACACGTTAAGGACTAACTATGATTAAAAAAGATGCACTAATCTCGGACTGCGAAAAATACAGGTATTGGCTCAGCCGCGAATGGGATTCTAAAGAGAAGAAATGCCTTTTCATTATGCTTAATCCGAGCACGGCTGATGATAAACAAGACGATCCTATAATAAGACGATGTATTTTCTTCGCTAAGAAGTTTGGATACGGCTCATTATATGTAACGAATCTGTTCGCTTACCGCGCTACAGATAAATCCGAGATTAGACAGGTTCCAAACCCTATTGGAAGTGAGAATGATGAACACATATTGCGTCTTGCACATAAATGTGATAAAAACATAACAGCATGGGGCAATGATGGCTCATTCGGCGATAGGTCAAAGCAGATTAAAAATATGCTCACGAAAAATAGTTTCGAACTTTTTGGTTTGAAAATCACTAAAAATAATGAACCTGCTCACCCTTTATATTTACCAAATGATTCAAAGCTCACGAAACTATCTTAAATACTCCATATCTCATCTCCAACATAATGTATATTTTTAACAACTCTTCCTGTTTTGTATGCTTCTATTTCTTTTGAAGAAAACAATGCTAAACCAATCGCTAATGGCTTTTTATTATTAACATCGACAACTGAAACAAATTCGTCAGCATTAAACTCTTCGACATCAACAACCCCCGGCCTCATTATATCTGCGCCATCTATTACAAACTTAACTGCACCCATATCAACAACAACTTTCTTCAAGAAATTTAATTTTTGAAGTAATTTCAAAGTTGGAACATATCTGTCTTCATAAGAAAAGAAATAAAGCTCTTTATTTACAAAAACAAACTTATTATCAGTATTTAACTGAACAATATCTCCTTTTTTGAATAAATCAACATCGTAAATTGAGAATAAATTATCTCTCATTATTTTTGTTTCTGATTTGCTTAATGTTTTTATCATTTGTCAACCAATGTTAAGTTAGCACCACTCGGTTCTTTATAAAGTTTTATCAGAAATCGTTCAAGTCCCGCGGGGTAACGCCCGACATTTAGTCGTGCGAACTTTCCTAATCGGAAAGAGCATCCCCTTGAACTCAGTTTATTCAGTTAATTTAAAGAACCTCGGTGCAGGTGCTAACTTAGTAAATCATCTTTTAACTACTGCAGGTTTATTTTCTGTTAAATTAACAACTGTCGAAGGTCGTCCTCTTTTTTCTCCTTCATAAATTATAAGATCAACTTTATCTTTAATTATTTCATTCAAATCATCAAGCGAAGTCATGTAAGCTTCTCCAGAAAGATTTGCCGAAGTAGTGACAATTGGACAATTCAAATCCTTGGCAATCATCGCAGACCAATTATCCGGAATTCTAATTCCCAAAGCTTTATTTCCAGTTACGTTTTTAGCAACACATTTGTGACATTTTAATTTTAAAATTAAAGTAAATGGTCCGGGAAGCATATTAAGCCATTTTTTAGCTTGTTTTGAATCTACAATACAATTTTTCTTGATCCATTCTTTTGATGGAGCGATAACCGAGTAAGGTTTTGAATCTCTTTGTTTTGCTTTTCTTACTTTTTCAACCGCTCTTGAATTGGTTGCATCACAGCCAAGACCATATATTGTATCAGCAGGATAGATGAAAATAGCTCCATTTCTTATCTCTCTAAGAATTTCTGCCTCATTCTTCCTAAATTCCTGAATAGTAATTATTTTTGGCATCTAACCCCCATTTTTGAGAGGATTTTATCATTCTTAAACCTTTTCTTTTTTATAAAGTATTATAAATCTTTGCGATTTTTGTAATTTCATGGCAAAATTAGCTAAAGTTGTTGATGAAAAGGGACTTGTTCCCGAAGAAAGCTGGAAAAAGTTTGTAGACAGCTTAAAAGGAAAAGTCACCGGAAAACCAAAAAAAGAAAAATTAAAAGAAATTCTGATTGAAGCAGTTAAGAAAAGAGTCCCTAATGAACCTTTTGCA
>JBBSYT010000113.1:9464-10194 GCA_038045085.1 Nanobdellota archaeon | reverse complement strand
CATACTTTACAAAGGAAGGCAAGATTTTATGGGGCAGATTATTAATTGCATTATCGGTTTTGTTTATTGCTGTTTTAGTTGTATATTTACTAATAAACTTATTCCGCCCACAATTTTGTTGAGCATAATCAGAAGAGGTGACATATAGAGTATATTTATTTCCACAAGTTAATTTAAATAAAGGCATTCCAGCACAAGAAGTTCTACTCACTTCACTATCTCCAGAATTACAAACAGGATTTTCCGAACATTTTATTTCATAATTTTTTTGGCAAACTTCAGAGTAATATGTCCTTCTAGTAAATAAACTTTTTGAAGAATAACACCTCAAATATTTATCACTTCCGCAATCAGATGCTTTACACGATGTTCTCGACGCTGAAGTTTTATATTCATTTGCACAGACAAGTTTATCTCTTGTGGACTCTGGAGGTATTTCAGAAATAATCTGATTAGCTAAATCTTGAGGTATAGAAGGAATTCCTCCTTCAACAGCAAATCCAGAAATTTTCACAGAATCCAAATTACTAAAATAAAATCCTGCTCCAACTAAAGATAAAAATAAAATTCCAATTAAAACAAACATTTTAATTTTTCCAGATCTTATATCATTTTGTATTTTCTCTTTTCCTTGTTCATCTTGTATTTTATTAAATTCCAAAACAGAAATCCTTTCATTTTTTTCATTTAAAATTTCCCTGACAGAAGGGAGGTCTGAAGCAACAACAGG
>JBBSYT010000113.1:0-9454 GCA_038045085.1 Nanobdellota archaeon | reverse complement strand
TTTACTTTCATCTATTCACCTCAGAATTTAAATCATCTAAATCAACTCTCGAACAATCCAATCCTTTATTTGTATCCCAATAAACCCAAATCCCCTCTGTTGGGTTTGAATCAATAACTTGGTGAAGTCTTCCATTTATAAATTTCCACATAGTCCCAATTACTTTTTGAAATGTTCCCCGCAAATTTACAACACCAGGAACTAAATTCCAGCCACTCTGCATTTCAATCTCAAAATTATTTTTAATTCCATATTGAGAAATATCAAATTCACAATTTTTTGAAGCATAAATCCAATATGGTTTACCTGCACTCATAATATCCTCTTTATAATATTGATTTGTAGTAGGATTAAATGCAAGCCCCCCATTTGCACGACAACTAGAAATTAAATCATCTGCAGGAACAGGATTTATAGTCGGGAAACTAACTAAATTCCAGCCCTTAACAAAATTAATTACAGACGGAATATTTTCTTCAGAGACCTTAACAGTATTTTCATCTGACTTAAATGTTCCTTCACAAGTCATATCTTTATTTACATATCCATCTTGGTCTTGGTCGCATCCTTCATCGATGATTCCGTTATTATTGTCGTCAAGATTATCGCAGAGAGTTTCTTCAGGAACTTGAATAGGAATATCATAAATAATTGCTCCATCAAAATATTCACATAATGCTCCAGAACAATCAATAGCTTGTATTACCTGGTCATTTAAAGTAGTTTTGATTAAATCTCCTTCAGAATTGTAAAAATACTCCATAACATTTCCATTGTTTCTTGTTTTAATTAACTTATTTTCTGAATCATATTCATAATTAAAACTATTAATTAAATTATTTTTAGATATTTTTTCTTCAATTAAATTCCCATTTGAATCATACTTATATTCCATTTTAATATTCTGGTAGGGCTTTTCAAGAGATTTAATTCTATAATCTAGATAATAAGTATATAACAAATTATCAGCAGGATTATTTTTATAAATCTCACTTAGAATCATCCCCTCTTTATCATAATTATAAATTATATTTCCCCTATCAAGACTCACAGATTGAAGTATAGAACTCTCTCCCCAATAAGTAATCGTCGTAGACTCATCACCTTGAACAAATGCAAAACTAGAAAAAATAAATACTCCTAAAAAAAGTATAGTTAAAAAATTCCCCCTTAATTTAATCATATTAAAAATATACAATACAAACTTATAAAGATTTCTAAAATAAAAATAACCCCAAAAAAATAAATTGGGTTACTCCTATAAAGTAATACTAAACAAAAGATTTATATAGTTTAAAGTTCTATTCAATTTATGAGATACTTATCGATTAAAGAATTAAAAGGAATGGAAAAGAAAATAAATAGAAATTTTACAAACGAAGAGTTAATAACTGAAATGATTCGACAAGGAAAAACATTTTGGATTGATAAAATTGATGATGAACAAGAGCACGATTATGCTGGAATGGCAATATGTTATGGTTGTGGAAGAACTTGGTGGGTTACTCCAAGCAGAGATGCTTTTAGCACGTTAGGAAGAAAAGGATTTTACTGCAGACCAAACTGTTCTATTTCAAGAGATAGAATTTAAAAAATTAATTATTGACCCACAGCGAGAGATGTTGCAGGCCATGGAGCAATAAATGTTGAACCTTGTCTTGGCTCAGGAACCTTAATTATTGTTAATTTAGAGTACGAGGCTGTATTAAATCTAAATGTATCCGCTATTACTCTTGTCTCAAAATTTCTATTTTGTATTTGAACACTCGGAACGTTCTTACTCTTTCCAAATAAACTTCCACGAAAAACATGAAAATATTCAGCACCAAGACCATAAATACCATCCTTTGGATGTCCGATTAGCAAACCCTGATCAAAAATTTTAACAGAAAATTCTAAACTATCAATTGGAATTTCAGAAGTTATTATTTCGTCTACATTTACAACTCTTCCTTGATATTTAAATTGAAAACCAACATTTTGAAAGTATGAATCACCCCAAAAATATTGACTATCTTTAAAAAATTGATTTAACTCGGAGTATTCAGTAATAGAAAGTTCAATCATCTTAACTTCAAGAAGTGATGCTTGAGTAAGACGCCTTCCTAAAACTTCATTACTAACACTCCAATCGTGGAGATAGCCATCAATTTTATTAGAAATACTACCTAAAGTATCTGCTTGGATTTTATCTTGAACAATAACATATCGAGTTCTTGATTGCCCATTACTACTAATGAGACTATCATGATCTATTCCAATTTTATATGTATCAGGAAATAAGTTTTTACCAGTTTTTTGACTATATAATAAATTAAGTTCTGGGGAGGAAATCAACACCCCCTCAGCAATATCTAAAGATTCTGAAAGTTGAGGAAAAGGATAATTTCTAAAAATTTGTGGTGCAAGAACTTTATCATTAGCAAACTTAAAGGCAAGGGGCTTATTTATAAGAGTAAGTTCATTTTTTATGAGATCAGGAAGCTGATTTAAAACAGGATTATCTGGACCAATTAAATAAACATCTAAAAAAGATCCTCCATGACGTTCAATTTGTTTTTCGAAAACACCAGGATTAGCTAAAAGTAATTCATTTAAAGTTTGTTTTGCATTATACCAATCATTAATATCAGAATCAGGAATAACATCTACATGAATTAAATATTTCTCACTTGTTTCAGGAACAGCATTTAAAGCGGAATTTAATTTTTGTGCACCCGAATTAACTCCGGCCAATCCTTGAGTAAACCCCACCAATCCAAAAGTAACAGCAATAGCAACATCCCAATTAGTTGCCTCGCCATATCTCATTTTTTTTAATTGATTAGAAATTTCATAAAGATCTAAACCAGTTCCAACTCCAGAAACTGCATCTACTAAGAAAGTAGCAGTCCTAGCATAACCTGCACTATTTAATGCATTAATTACTTTAGAAGTTCCAACACCAACGCCCCCCGCTCCAACAATTATCGCAATAGTAGGACCAATTTGTTTTAAAAAAACTTCTTCTGCTGCAGCACTTACTTCTTCATTAACTGTTGGAATATAACAAGCTAAATCTAATCCTTCCTGTTGCCCTCTAACGAGCATTTCTTTTCCAGTATTCAAATCATCGTCGAAAGGAGTTCCCAGATTAATTAACTGTTCCATATCCCACCCAGCACTTCCATCTTTATTGCAGTTTAAATCAAATCCTCCAAGTCCACAAGTATTCATCGGATCTCCAGATATTACTAACTGAGAAAATGGATGAACTACTTTTGCAGAAATCTGAACACCTTTAATTGAAAAAGAAGTTCTTTTATCTAAAATATCTAATTCACAGATACAATTTTTTTGTTCTAAAATATTCCAAAATGGCTCTTTAATTTCCGAATTAAAATTAGAACAAGTTCTGTGAGGACCATACTTCCCAGTTTTATAATTATTACACTCCCTTAAACAATAGTTTCTGCAAAGAGCAGAAGTAGTAGCAAACTCTTCTTGAGGTGCTGTAAAAGTATAAGTTTCGGTTACTCCAGAAAAAGTAAAATCTTTCATCTCAGCTTGAGAACTAGAAGTTAATCGAAGAGAACAAACAGCAGAATAAATTGTTTCTACACTAGAACTTCCTGCTGAAGCATAAACTGTTCTACTATTGGGAGTACAAAAAGGTTCACCAGAAAGACTACAGATAGGATGGGTTCCTTGCAGAGTATTTATTTGGTCACAAACTTTTTGACAAATATTATGAGAGTTAGAATTACATTCAGATTCAGAACTATAGCTCCCTATTTCTTCACTTCTAACATAATTATATTTATACTGACCAACATCGTCATTAGGATTATCATCGCAATCTGGGAATAACTCGCTATTAATACAATAACTATCTTCATCTTTATCATAACAATATTTATGCCCTGTAAAAGGAGAGACTTGATTATTTTTACAATCAGGATCATCCTTATCAATTAATCTTAAATTAATTAATCCATTAGCAAAAGGAATTTTATAAGTCTTAATTAAATTTTCAATTCCATCGTTATCAACTTCATCATCGCATTTATCTTTTTTAACACAAGAAGTTTTCCAATTCCATTGACTTGGATTCTCAACATCAATTGCAAATAATCTTTTCACATCATCTTTAAATTGGTCATATTTCAACTCTCCTTTCCAAGAATCAATTATTCCATTTTCCTGAGAAGGCAGGCAACTATAAGTTTTTCCTCCAGAAATATAACTGCACACAGCTCTACTTCCATACAAGTTTGTTGCATCTCCAGGATAATATACTATAACACCACCAGAAACAATTTTTTCATTCCATCTAACACACTGAGAATCTCCTCCACAAACTTGATTATTTACTATTGTATTATCGTCGGCAAGGATACATTTTCCAGGTCTTCCCCCAGTCCAAGGACTGCACTCAGAATCTTCTTTGCATTCTGTATTCATTGGATTTTCGCAATGCCCTCCACAATTATTATCTACTCCGTCGCAATATTCGGTTGCTCCGGGATTAACGCAAATAGCACAAGCAGAATTTGATTCTGCACACGAATCTGAACTTGTTGGACAAGTTATCCCAGGAGCATTAATAACATCATCACTAATCTCATCATCACAATCTAAAGGTCCACATAAATCTGAACTATACTCTCCTCCTCCAACTATTGAGCCATTATATCCATCTTTATCATTATCAGTACAACTAGAACAAGAACTCTCATCTTTACACAATCTAGATTTACAAACTTCCAAAGTTTTAGTTGTCTCTGTTCCAGCACAAGTTATTTTTGTTAAAACGCCATCGGAACAAACAATACTTCCGTCATCCTCACAATTAGGAACATCAGGACAGCCAGAATCAGCACTTAAAAAATTTAATCCAAATAAAACTATAACAAAAAACAAACCAAATAATATTCCTCTTTTCATTCCCCTCAAAGATAAAGAGATTATATAAATATTTTTATATTTACTTTTTATAGAACTCAAAATCTAAACAAGAATCCATATGATAATTAGGAGATTTTTCAGAATATTTTCCAGGAACAAATCTAACTCCATAAGGAGACCTGCATCCAGCCAGAGCTAAGCTCGAAGCTAAAACTGCTACTTCTAATTTTCTAAGTAAATCTTTTTTTGCCATATATAATTCATAATTTTAAACTATTTAAATCTTTCTAATTTGTAGCCCCTATAAAGTAACATCAAAAATTAAATATGATTGAAATAAAATTAACTTTTTCCCAACTAGATGGATCCAAATCCTCTTTAGGGTTAAATACCCATGGCTGAATCACGATCTGTCCAAAATTAATTGAAGTATCTTCTGATATCATTTTAGAATAAAATTTAGAAATTCTCTTTATTTCAAAAATAAATTCGGCTTGCTCGTCAGGAGTAAGATAACGGGAATTTTCTTCTATAAAAAATTCAAGCTTATTTTTATTTCTCTCCATAGCTTGAACAATGGCATCCCTAATAGGAACTCCTTCTAAAGTAAGTGTCCCAATAGTATCATAAATTTCTCCAACCCAAATAGAAACTTTGTTTAATGCTTCATCCTTAGTCAAAGGTTTATCACAAAAAGAATTAAAACAAACCTCTCCAGCATCATTTAATTCTAACTTATTTCTACAAAAAGAACAACTCAAAGGATTTCCACTAGTTTCATCAAATTCAACACTTCTTATATCTGTTGAAGCAGAACAACAAAGTCTATCATCTGCTCCTATTCCCTCCCCTTCCATTGTCACTCCTCCAGTTATTCCATCTCCAAAAATACTAGAATCATAAGTATTTTTATTATAAACATACATCTGCAAGTCAATTCCTCCTTCATCTATTTCATCATTGCAATCAGTTCCTTGCTCTTTAACACATCTCTCTGGAATGCAATTAAACTCATTGCACTCCCCACTTTTTTCAAAAGAATAATCTTCATCTGAATCATAGTCGCAATAATAATCTGTTTTACAAACATCTCCTTCATCTACCTGTCCGTTACAATTATTATCTCTGTCATCACAAGTTTCTGTAGCACCTGGATAAACTAAAACTCCTTTTATACTATCATCACAATCTAAAGTTTGACTATTCATAAATTTACATCCAGAAATTAAACTAGTCCCATCCTTTGCCTCCCCCCAAGCAACATTATCAATATATCCATCTCCATCCTTGTCACAACTAAATTTACTATATCCAGATTTAGTAGTCGGATTAAGAGCATTTGAAAAAGTTCTTGATGAAAAACCAAAAGCTCTTGCTCTATCGTTGAGTTGAGTACAAGGACCAAAAATATAGCTACCCGAACTTACATGCAATGCCTTACAACAATTATCATTCATTATCTTTGTTTTTTCATATTTCTTTAAACAAAAATCCTCAAAACTTAGAACTTCTGGAACTTCTATATCTAAATCTCCCACTTGAATTTCGTTCAAATATGCCTGATTTCCATTCCAATCTCCATCGCCAATATTTTCAACAACCCTCACTCCATTTTTTTCTGCAGCATCTTTTAATGCATTATTAATTGCATCTTCAAGAACATTTGGATCAGAATATCCTGAATTGGTTTCAGGTATAGGAGAATTAAAACCATCATAATCCCCATCGCTAATTGCCTGCATGGCAAGTGCAACCCAATCTTCGACTTCCTTCTCTTTTTCAGGACTAATTTTATTTTCTTCAGAAGAATCAACATCTGCTTTTGCAAGAATGTTTTCTATATTTCTAACAAGTTTATCGTTGTTTTCTTGCCAAAGCTCTTCATTAAACACTTCCCCTAATCTCCTAAAAAGCAATTGATTCTCGCCAAAATAATTCTCAAAATGCTCTGAATAAAAATCATGATAATCTTGAGCAATTGCATCTCGAGTTAATGGAACATCTCCAGAGTTAAGTTTATCTGCAAGTTTAATTAAATATTCCTCATTATATTCTCGATAATATTCTCTTTCATAATCTGGGACAATAACTCTATTAATCGGAATTAATTCATTATCCTCGTAACTAATATCTCTTTTAACTTTATCAAAATTTATTGTATCTAGATTAATATAATTTAATGTTTCTGAATTTGTTTCCCAATCATCAATATCCAAACTATCAACTTCAGCAGTAAGTTTATCTAAAAGTTCATCATTGTTATCCTCCCAATAATTTTCATTAAAATTCTGAACTTCTTGAGGCAAGGACTCTCCAGGATTATTTGCACTATACTCTGCAGATTCTTGATTCCAAAATTCTTGTTGTGTTAAATCTTTTATACTTGGTTTTAACGCTAAATCTTCAAAATTATAAACTTCACTTGTTGAACCTTGTTGCCAAACATTAAACATCCCTTGATAAAGAGAGTTGCAATAACTTGGAGGATTTGAAACCTGGCAGGAAGTTTGATAATTTGATTTTTGACTATTATAAACACTTAGAGTAGATTGATACTGACCACTAAAATCAACTTCAGCAAGTCCTTGAAGTTCTTCATTTGTTGCAATGTCTGCAAATTCAGGATATTGTTGTTCTAAACATTGATTATCCCATCGACAATTTGTCCAATCTTTCAAATATTTTACTGTTTGACTGCATTGATATTCTTGTATCGGATCACAAAACCAACAAACTTGATAACCTGGATCATAATCCCATGTTTGATAGTTCCAAAATCTATCTAAACATCCTTGATCCCAATAACAATCCCAATCAACAGTTACTAATGATTGTTGAGTGCACCAAGTTCCGCAAACAGGATCACAAACCCAACAATTAACATTGCTTGAGCTAAATTCAGGAGAACATGCAACAGAGGGATTTACTTCATAAGAACTAATAAAACTTAAAGTAAGAATAATTAAAATACTCGACACAAAAAAAAGTATTTGCTTTTTCATTTAAAACACCCCTCATCTTCACAGGTTAAGGTTAGTGTAACATAAATTGTTGTACTTGTTTTTTTAAATTCAGTTGCAGTTACCTTTAAAGGAATTTTAGAAAGTTGTTTGGGTTTATTAAGCTCAAGAGAAACATCTTCAATTGGTCCAGAATATTTTGTATAGGCATGATTTACTCCTTGTCCTGCAGGAATTATTTCTCCTTTTCCAATACTGAATAAAATTTCAGTTCTGAGATTACCACTAAAACTTCTGCTTGAAAGATTAACTAAATAACTAACTTCTCCGACGTTTATTTGAGTTACCTGCCCAGCATGAGATTTAGAGACATAAATAATTTCCGTTGTACTTTTTTCAAAATGATACCTCTTTATTTCACAAGTTGCTGGATTACCTCCTTCACAAATATTTGGCCACTCTCCCCACACTCCATTTGAATTGCAATTTCTTGTTTTTGTCCCCCCTTTTTCACAACTTGGATTGCAATTAATTTTTTGGGTTTCTCCAGGAATGCATTGCTGACAACCCTCTAAAGAAGCAAGTCCGACGCCACAATCTCTTAAAACATTTTTATTAACTAAACTCCCCTTACCAACACACGCTCCATTTTCGCAGGTTTCTTTATCAAGAGTAGTTGTCTCAATAATAGAATTATCTGCAATAGAAGTAGTTGTCTCAACAGGATTTCCACAAACCTCTTTTATTTCTTCTTCCTTTCCACAAGAATCCATCCAATAAACATTTCCTCCAAGACATTTTGTCGACGTATGCGACTCTCCGAGGTATGCACCTTCATCTGAACACCCTCCCCGATACAAGCACAATTGCCAATAAACATTGCATCCGGCAATATTCCACGCCTTAATATAATGTTCATCTGTTGATTGACCCGCTTGCGAAACCGGTTTTTTATTAGTTCCATCAGGATTTGCTGAATAAAGAGTATAATAATAAGTAACAGTCCAAACCCCTGAAGAAGAAGTTGGTTCAGCCCAGATAATTTTTTTATCACTTGCTTCTATATTTTTAACATCTGATGGTTGCTTTACTCCACGATTAGAAATCCTATTTGTCCAAGAACCAGCAAAAAAATTAAGCTCTTTAGAAAAAACAAACCACCTCCATACATATCCATACTTAGTGGTACAATCAATATTTCCCACGCGTCCCACCGTACACTCTTGCCAAGTTTCATAAACCTTTCTTTCAGCAATCCAATAAGCATAATTCCCCCTAATTTTAAATCTATAAAAAGGCCTGGTCTCATCAACTATTACCCACTTAGTATTTGAATTCGGATTATTTGGTAAAGGTAATAACATTAAGTATCTATCAGAAAATTGACTCCCTCCGTCAATGAATCTATACTCTGGATGCCACCCCATAGTTTCAGAATCAGTCACATCAGCAGTTCTTGAACCTCCAGTAGAGGGAGTTCTTCTCTCTTCTAAAGCAATTCCAGCATTAGGATCACCAGAAGGAACCAGAGTCCTCCCCAATAATTCTTCTTTAGTTGAAAAAGTATTTCCAGTTAGGCTATAAAGCGTATTCGCAGTTCCCAAAGA
>JBBSYT010000112.1:0-8977 GCA_038045085.1 Nanobdellota archaeon | reverse complement strand
TACTACTTGTATATCTCTGGTTATAATAATCTGCAGAGATTTTACGATAATATAAAATTAAAATGCAGATACAAGTTAGAAAGATTAGAATCTCATTTAAATGAAAACAAAATTTCCAATCCAAATCTGGATGTTTTGCCGAAAGAAACGAATAAAATAATAAAAAAAGCAGTAAATCTTTTAGGGATTAAATATAAGCCATTGAGAGCAGAATATCCAAGATTAGCAGCTTACATTGAAGACAGATGCAGTCCAACACGAGACGGATTGCAGGAAATAATGCCAATTTTATCTTCAAAATTGCTTAGCATATATTCTTCTGGGCTGGAATTAAAGTATAATCAGCTGAACATAATTGAAGCGATGGATCAGTTAGGACTGTCTGGAATACAAACAAGCAAAAATTTAGGGTTAAGCCAGCAGGTAATCAGGGGTTGCTGGGCAAAAAATAAATTTAAAGCGAAACAGCAAAACTTGGACAGATTTTTTGACCTTATTCAAATTACCATAACTTCAAGAATGGCTGAACTAAAGCAGATTATGAATACGCTGTACACTCTTATGCATTCAGATATATACTGGGATGAAATAACAGCAATTAAAAAAGTAAGAGGAGAAAAATATGTTTATGATTTGACAATTCCTGATAATCACAACTTTATTGCAGACGGCATATTTGTGCATAACAGCAACATTCTTGATGCTTTGTGCTTCGTTTTAGGAAAGAGTTCAGCTAAAGCCTTGAGAACCGAAAAATCATCTCATTTAATTTACAATGGAGGAAAAACAAAAAAACCTTCCGAAAAAGCAGAAGTAAGCATTGTTTTCGACAATAAAGATAAATCCTTCCCTTATGAAGTGGAAGAAATAATGGTTTCTAGATTTGTAAGACAGTCTGGAGTTTCCATTTACAAAATAAACGGACAAACCGTAACAAGACAACAAGTTATTGAATTATTGAGTTTAGCAAAAATTGATGCAGACGGCCACAATATAATTCTACAAGGAGATATTATAAAATTCTGCGAGATGGGCGGGGAAGAAAGAAGAATGCTTATTGAAGAAATCGCAGGTATTTCAGTTTACGAAGATAAAAAGAAAAAAGCAGTATCTGAACTAGACCGGGTTCAGGAAAAAGTAAAGGAAGCGGAAATAATTTTAGCAGAAAGAGGGGATTATCTTAAAGACTTAAAAAAAGATAGAGATGAAGCATTAAAATATTCCGATTTAAACAATAAACTTAAAGTTTCAAAAGCTTCTCATTTGCATAAGCAAATAACCAGGAAATCATCAGAATTTGAAAAATACGATAATGAATTAAAAAAAGGGTATGAAGTTATTGAAAAACAAAGAAATGTTATTGCAGAACTCAAAGACCAAATAAACAAAAAAAGAGAAGAAATAGACGGCATTAACAAAGAAATTGAAACTAAAGGAGATAAAGAACAGGGTTCTTTGCATAAAGAAGTTGAAGAATTGAGAGTTAACATTGGCACTTCTAAAAATAAAATCGAATCATTAAAAAATGATATAACTAAAGCTAAGCAAAGAAAAGAACAATTGCAGGAAAATATTAGGGACGTTAAAGATAAAATCGGAAGAATTGAAGACGAACAGAAAGCAACTCAAAAAGAAATTACTTCTAAAAATAGAGAATTAGACATGATTGTTAAAAAGATTGATGATTTCAAGAAGAAAAATAAATTAGACGGCGTTTCTGATATTGAAAAGAAAATGGACGAGTTAGACAAACTTGTTGAAGAAAAACAAAAAGAAGTTCTCGAATTAAGACAGAAGCAGCAAAATTCCGTAAGAGCGAAAGACAGAGCAGAATACCAAATTAAAGCATTAGATGAAAAAATGGATAAATTATTGGAGCTTGAAAAAGAAAATAAAGTTCAAATTGAAGAATTAAAAAGTAAAAAAGAAGAGTTCAAGAAAGCAACTTCGGAATTAAATCAAATATTGAATAAAAATTCAAATATTTCTGCTCAATTGGCAACAGCACGTGGAAAATTAAACACAGCAAGAGATGATTTGTCAAGAATTGAATCAAAATTGGCAGCAATAAGAGAAACAGACGGCTCAATAAATGAAGTTATGGAACAGAAAAATAAAATTAAGGGAATATTCGGAACAATTTCAGAATTGGGAAAAGTAAGCTCAAAATACGCTCAAGCTTTAGAAGTATCGGCGGGAAACAGAATCAAGTCAATCGTAGTTGATTCCGACATGACTGCGCAAAAATGTATAGAATTTTTGAAAGATAAAAAAATTGGATATGCAAATTTTATTCCTTTGAATAAAATAAAATCAAGGCCAATAGATGAAGCAATGAAAAAATACTCTAAAGAATCTGGAGTTCACGGATTTGCTGTTGACTTAGTTTCTTTTGATAAAAAGTATGAAAATGCATTTAATTTCGTTTTCGGTTCAACATTAATTGTTGAAAATATTGATATTGCAAGAAAAATAGGAATTGGAACAATTAAGATGGTTACTCTTGACGGGGATGTTACTGAAGCTTCTGGTTTAATGCAGGGTGGATTTAGAGAGAAAAGAGGAAAAACAGGATTCTCGCAGTTAGAATTGGATGAAGACCACAAGAAATTGCAAACATTAGTTTCTGATAACGAATCATTAATTTCAAGATTAGAACAAGAAAGAGAAGATACTGAAAAACAAATTTCCAAATTGAGAGAATTTAAGGCAAATTCCGAAGGGGATATAATTAAGTTAGAGAAAATCTTACATTTAGAATCTGATGATACTGATGCTTCAAAGAAAATCAAAAAAGAACAGGAATCAATGCTTGCTAAATTAGACAAGGAAATTGATAACATTAATCAAGATATAACTGAAATTAACACGAAGATTGCAGACGCTAAGACCGAGAAACAGGATTTAAGAGACAAAATAACTCAGTTGAGAAATCCAATTTTACTTGCTGAATTGAATACTTTCGAAGAGAAAAGAAGTCAGTTAAAAGAAGAACTTATGAAACTGGACATTATGCATAAAGGATTCGAAACTCAGATACATACTATGTTGAGTCCTGAGACGGAAAAGACATTCTCAATCATTAAACAACAAGATAAAGAAGAAGAAGAATGTAATGCGGAAGTTATACGATTAAAATCTGAAATTGATTCTAATTCTAAATCATTAAAAGAGAAAGAAATATTAGAAGAACAATTCATGAAACAGTTTAAAGGCTTATTTGTTAAAAGAACGAAGCTTGACGAAGAAATTAATGCTGTTTCTGATAAAGTTGAAGATGCAGGAGAAAAACAGAGGAAAGTTGAATTGGAAGTTAATACAGGCAAATTAGAATCAGTAAGAATTTCAACCGAATTGGCAGCAATTAAAAACGAATACACTCAGTTTGAAGGAGTTGAATTGGATGTAGAAACTGCTGAATCTGAATTAAAAAATCAAATTTCTAAGTATGAAAATCAATTAGCAAGAATGGATTCGGTTAATCTTAAGTCCCTTGAAATGTATGATATAATGCAAAAGGAGTTCACTTCTTTAAATGAGAAGAAAACTCAGTTGGGAACAGAAAGAGAGGATGTTTTATTATTGATTAATGAAATTGAAACTAAGAAGATTGAATTGTTTATGCGTTCGTTTGAAGCGGTAAACGATCAGTTCAAATTATCCTTTTCACAGTTATTGTCTAAAGGAGATGCTTTCTTAAAGCTAGAAAATCCAGAAGACCCATTCTCCGCAGGAGTTGAAATTAAGGTTAAATTGACTGGTTCTAAATTCATGGATATACGGTCATTATCTGGCGGAGAGAAGACAATGACTGCTTTAGCGTTTATATTCTCTATACAAGAATTCGAACCTGCTTCATTCTATATTCTTGATGAAGTTGATGCTGCTTTGGATAAGCCAAACGCTGAAAGACTTGCTAATCTGGTTAATAAGTATTCAGAGAAAGCACAGTATATCATGATTTCTCATAACGATGGTGTCATAGGCTCTGCTCAAACACTTTACGGTGTTTCCATGGATGAACACGGTGTGAGTAATGTTGTTAGCTTGAAGTTATAATAATGTTTTTAAACAATAAGTATTATTCTTAGTCTATGCCCAAAAAAGAGGAGCTTTTATCTTTCTTTGCTATTTCGTTAGCTTTAGTTGCAACTTCAGTTATGATTTACATGTTGAGAACTCCTTCAATATCCGGAAGTGCCATTTTAGAATCAGGTTCAACGTCAACTGTTGCTGTTGTTTCTTTATTGATTCTCGCAGGATTATCTGTTTTAATCGGGGCAATTTTCACAATAAACAACCTGCATAAAGAAACAGAACAGCATAAAAGTTTAATGATTAAGAGAACTTTACTTCCAGAACATCCCAACATGTTCTTAGTCAACTACATAATGAACGCTAAACGAAATGGATTTGAAGATAAATTAATCATAGAAAAATTAAAAGAAGAAGGCTGGAAAAAAGAAGATATTAATAATCCCGACACTTGTTGAAAATTCTCCACTGGACAAGTCCACACAATACTTTTAAATGATAGATTCCAGTAAAATGGGATGGACATCGTAATTGATTCGAATATATTATTCGCATCGTTAATAAGAGATTCAATGACAAGAAAACTTATTTTAAACTACAAAGGAAAATTCTTAACTCCGTCTTATATATTGGAAGAATTCGAAAAACATAAAGAGTTGTTATTGAAAAAGTCCAAATTGAATAAAAGCGAACTCGAAAAACTCCTCTCCGCGCTCATAGAGAAATTAAATGTTGTTTCTCAAGACAAATTAGATAAACATAAACTACAAGCAATCGAAATAATGGGAAAGATAGATATGAATGACATAACGTTCATAGAGTGTGCTTTGGCATATCCTGGATGTGTTATATGGTCTGATGATGATCATTTTAAAATGCAAAAAGAAATATATGCTTTCACAACTAAAGAAATCATTAACTTAATTCAGTAGAGCTCTCTTTGTGGCTTCTTTTTTAATCATGGTGTCAAATTCATCTATGTCTTTCTTTGTTAACTTACTTTTTCTTGCTATTTTTTCTATCGTCTCGAGACGTTCTATTTTTTCTAAGATTGCTTTTCTAGCTACTTCACTCCATCTTATCTCCGGAAATCTTTTCATTTCGGCCTGAATTTCATCAGGTATTGCTAATGTCATATTTGCCATACACATAGTTATGTGATAACACATATATAAATGTTTCGACTACTTGTCCTGTGAAGAAATAGCTCACGCTAACCTGAATAATAAAAATAAATAAAGAATAAAATAAATTTATTTCAGCAATAACTGAACATTATTTCTGTCGTATTTCCAAGTTTCTGGAAGTGTTTTAGCTCTTTTGTAGTATTTTACTATTCTTCCTATTTTGGATTCAGTTATAGTCATTCCACGTTTAGCAGACATGTCTTGTTTGTTCCTTTCCATGTGCTTTTGCAAATCAATAACGTGTTTTAACAAAGCAGTCAAATCTTCAGGCAATTTCATCATTGCATTTTTTTCTTTCAAAATTTCTGCTATTTGCTTTTTTGTTGATGCTTTAACATCAGGAATTCCATAAGAATCTCTTAAAGTCATTCCAATTTGTGAAGGTGTTTTACCTTCTTTTGCCAATTTAACAATCAAAGCTTCTACTTCAACTGGTTTGTATGACTGCCAAGTTGGTGCTTTTCTAATTGAAGGTCTGGTTGAACCAGCCTGTCCTTTCTTTCTTGAATAAACTCTTGCCATATTTTATCTCCTTGAGCGGAATAGAATTGTTCCCAATTTCGAGTCTTCGAAATGGGTGCAGCGAACCTTTGGTTCGATTGCATCTATCTCCAGTATATCCAAGCCTAGACCGGAATATCTCTCAATAATACATTAAGAAAATAGGTTGTTTATAAGGGTTTTGGTAAAGATTTAAATAAACAAATAACCTGATTTAGAACATGCCAGAATCACTCGAATCAACTGTGGTTGAGAGATTAGCTCGTGGCGAAACTGTTAGTCTTTATGGTTTTAAACCAAGACCACTGACCACTAACGAACAAAAGAGATTTGATGAAGTCCTTAAATTCGAAGAAAGGTCATGGAATATGGAAAATTACAAAAATTTAAGATATGATTAAATCGATTTTAATTAAATATCTTCTCTAAATCTCGTTTTGTGACTTCTTTAAACATTCCTTCTTTTATGTTTGGCAGTTTTAATCCGCCAATAGCTATTCTTTTCAAACTTAAACATTTGGCCCCTACTGCTTCAATCATTTTACGAATCTGCCTTTTCTTTCCTTCTTTTATTTTAATCTCATATTCAAATTGACCTATTTTCTCTATTTGAGCAGGCAAACAAATATATGGTCTGTTTTCAACTTCTATTTTAACTCCTTTTTTGAATTTTTCTAATCCGTCAGGATATATTGTTTTATCAACTGCCGCAATATATGTTTTCCAAATATTTTGTTCAGGTTTTAAAATAGCGTGCATTATTGAGCCGTCATTTGTTACAATAAGTAATCCAGTTGTATCAACATCTAATCTTCCTATTGTGAATAGCATATTCTGAATTTCTTTGTCTAGGTGAAACAATTCGAGAACATTCGGAGTTTCCGTTTTTTGGCATGAATAACCAACAGGTTTATTCAATAAGAAGTACACTTTTTTATCTACGATTTTGACCGGTTGGTCGTCAATAGTGATTTCATGTAGTCTTGCTTGGTAATAAATGTCGTATACAGGTTTTCCGTTGACTTTAACCCGGCCTGATTTGATTAAATCCATAGCATCCTTTCTAGTTTCAGCTATTCCTGCTCTTTTCACAACTTGGATTAAACGAGGTTTGTTCATTTTTGTTTCAAAAATGAACCTTGCACGGCTCAGCCGGGTATTGGTTCATACTTTCCCTTTGCTTAATTTCTTCAGCACAACATACGTTCCTTTAACATCATCTTCGTTGTAGTTTAAAATCTTTTTTAAGACCTTCTTATCTTTGCTCTTATTCCATTCATCGAACCAAAGCATCGAATTTCCGCCACCAGCATCTGAACTTCTCCACTTGAATTTAAAATACTTCGCAATTTCCTTCAATCCGTATGATGTTAACGGCAAAACTGCGTTTTTCTTCACAATTTGATATAAATCAATCATTTTGGAGTTAATATCTCCTCTGACAAAATCATCTACTTTGTATTTGTCAAATAGCTGCCTAAACATTGATTTTTCATAAGGGCCATAATGATAAAGGGTGTAGTCTTTTAATCCCAGTAAATATTCAATAAAGTCATCAACTATTTTCTTTTCATCGTCTCCCGAAAGGAAATATTTGAACTTTTTATTGTGCCAAAGACCAATCAAATAAAGTTTTCCATCTTCTGTTGTTTCAATATCGAAGCAAATATGATTTTTTGTTTTTGGGAACTCAAATTTATTTATTTTAACTTTTCCTGAAATAATAACTGAGGCGTATGCTTTCCATCTGTCAACAGTCTCGGGAGTTGAGTCAATCAATTCAGCCATTTTTGAGGAATCTGCTTTCTTCAAATCAGTTAATGTTGAAATGTCATTTTCAATTAGTTTGTAATGCGCCGGTCTGGATAACCCATAAATTAGAGAAACATCTTTTTTCTTTTTTGCCAAAGGAATACAGACATTTCTCCATGGGCAATCTTTGCATACTCCATCAATATGCAATCCATATTCCAGTCCCTTATCAATTAAATCAATTTTTGTTAACGCTGCATTAAATTTATCTTCAAATGGAGCTAAGTCAATACTTTCTGTAGTTTCTTTAAGTATTAAAGTTCCTTTTTCTGCATCAAATCCTTGTGTTCTTGCTAAAAGCATATTGTAAAACTTAAGTTGCATTATTTGTTCTTCTTTGCTTTTTGTGCTCGATTTTATGTCTGCTGCAATATAAAAATAATCTCCAAATCGGGAGTTACCCTCTTGCTTAATTAACAAATCTGGAATTCCTAAGTAGTTATCATCTTTCAAAACTCCTTGATATATGTTATCGACTCCAATTTTCATTAATTTTACCGTTTCTAAAAATCCTTTGCTAAAATCTCCCCATTTGAAAACAGGCCTGGAAACTTTCATTTTAGAAACTACTTCTTTTTCGTGTTCTCTTCCAACTTCCATTAATCTTTTTGAGAAATCAGATAAAGGAATCATCAAAGATTTATCACGATTATGCTTGTTGTACACTTTGTACGGACACATGAAATACTCAAAAACATCGCTTGCTTCAATCATAGTCAAATAAATCTACTTTCTATTTAAAAATTAATGCATAGCAAAACCTGGGTTCTATAGAAAATAACTCCACCGTCTTGTTGCGAGGCTTCCGAGTGTTAAAGAATAAGGCATTTTCCAAGATTCCAGATGGGAAAATGCAATATAAATCAGCATAACAAGCCGAGCTGACGCAGTGTCATTTTCTATTTTCTACAGAACTCAAAACCTACAAACATTTATAAATTAAAGTGTTCTTATTCCTTGTATGGCAAATCTGGTGATAGCACAGGTTCTTTTAACGTTCGTTTTAGGACTTTGGCTTGCTGCTAAACTTCATGACAGTCCTTTAATTAAGTTTTTTGGAAGAAACGACTGGTTTGTCGGATCATTTTTAGCATTAGTTGGTTACATGAATTTCTTGAGTTATTCGCTTGATTATCTTAGAAATTTAAACATAGTTTTGATTGTTATCGGTGTTTTGCTGATTTTAGTTTCTATAATTGATGTGGCTAAAAGATAGTTTACTTGTGTTGAAGTTTTATGTGAGCAAGAGTTTTATTTTATAGAATAAATAGTCCCACCCGGATTCGAACCGGGGTCTCAGCCTCCAGAGGGCCGTGTCCTTGACCACTAGACTATGGGGCTATATTGAGCACCTTATAACCGGTTAGTTTTAAATATTGTGTTTGATGGGTAATGTCTACTAATCGTCATCTATATAAATAAGTTCTTTCATCATTGTATTA
>JBBSYT010000111.1:0-1033 GCA_038045085.1 Nanobdellota archaeon | reverse complement strand
TCTTCCCGAGGTTCTTTATGCTTTAAGTGAAGAATTAAGTTGTGAACAAAAAGAAGCTGTAAGCGTAAAATTAAAACTTGGAAACATATCAACTCAACTTGAAGATTTACTTAATGCCAAATACTAATGAATATAACTTATCAAAGGAGTCCAAATGACCCACAAACAATTTATATCTGCAATGTTTTTTATGCTTGCAAATTCATACGCATCCAAAGTAATGCAGTTTCTACCATTGATTGATGGTCTTGTTTTATCGTTTGTTTGTGTAATGGGGTGGACAGCGGTTTTTGCTAAAGTTTTTGAGGAGAAAAAATGACCCACAAAGATGAAGAGCTGGAGAGAATATTGAATGAACATTGTCATTGTGGAGGACAAAAAGAATACCACAAAGTAATTGTAGATTTTATCCTCTCCGCAGGTTATGTCAAACGGGATAAGGTGGGGTTGGACAAAGAATTAGTTAGGGAAATCTTATCTCAAGAAGAAACGATTGACCCAGTGCCGCCATACAGAAGCTTAGGAAAAATAGATAGCACAATGGTAAATATTAAAACGGCTCGCATTTCCGCCAATGCCAAATCTATTATAAAGATTAATGAAACTTAAACGCATACTTTGTATATTTCTTGGAAGGCACAGGTTTATGCTGAAAGAGCCTCTCAACATTAAATCTGAACATCCACTTTTAAGTGTTGAAGGGTATGTTGATTATAAATGTTCAAGGTGTGGAAAAGAAAGCCACGGCTATTTTTATTCGGATGGATTTAGAACATTGTCTTGGTGCAGATTATTAAGTGTAGAGGAAAAGAAATTATTGATTAAAGACCCGTATTGTTTTCTTAAAACAAAAAGAGGAATGATATGAAAAAAGATGGGATAGAGGAGATATTAACCGAATTGTTTTGTGACGCCAAATGTGTTGGGATGGGACTTAATCCGTCTTTTACAACACAGCAGAGAGTTTCTCAAGCAGCCCTCGCCATCAAAGAGTATTATCTGGGGTTGTTGTCGAAGGAAGAAAATGAAAACG
>JBBSYT010000110.1:0-16952 GCA_038045085.1 Nanobdellota archaeon | reverse complement strand
GCGTGTGCAATGTCTCTACAAACCACCAGCACGAATGGTTTAACTTTCTTTACACAATTTCCAGCAATATATCCATCAGGACCCTGCTGTCCTTCTTCTGCGTATTTAACATCAAGCGGAAGGCAATCATCATCATATTTAGTCCAAGTTATCATTTTAGGTAAAACTTTTTTATCATTCAAAACAATTGTATCCAATCCATTTAATCCAAATCTATTTCTTGATGCAATATCTAGATTTGAAACTGAACCAGGAACAGTAACGGCATTTCCATTGTATTCGACTGGTATTTTTCTTGTTGCGAAATATCCAAGTCCTAAAGTTTCTGCTAAGATTACTGCTCCAACGAGCATTGATTTTAATTTTGAATTTTTCTTAGGTTGTTCTGGAGCAGTATAAGTTGCAGCTGGTGCAACTGGAGGTACATCTCCTGAATAATCGTTAATTGTTTTTTTCTTAGGTTGTTCTGATGCCGGAATAACCGCAATAGGCACTGGTGCAACTGGAGGTCTTGCTGAACTATCTGCCGGCGCTTCAGCAACTGGTGCTGCAACAACAGGTTCTTGACCAGTAATTGTTTGAAGTTGAGTCAAAATACTTGTTAATACTGAAATATTTTTAGATGCGTAATCTTTAAGTTCAGTTGCTATCTGTTTCTTTTCTTCAACAATAACAGCAACTTGTTTCTTATAATCTTCTTCTACTTTTTTTACTGTGCCGGAATAAGTATCGGTAAGTTGTCCTATTTCATCATCAATTAGGGAAAGCTTCTGCATTAAAATGGATGCTGTACCTAAAATAGTTTCAAGTGATTCTTTAGGTTGTGCAGTATCACCGAATAATACTGAAACATCGGAGCCAGACGGTCTAGCAACAGATTCAGCTGGTGCTGCAACAACTGCAACAGGTGCCGCTTGAGGTAATTTTGAATAAGGCTGGAATTTAGCTGGAATTGCTTTCATTAAAGCATCAGCAATTTCATATAATGCAAATGATTTTCCTTCGAATTTCTTAAAGGATGCTTCGAGTGCTTCAAAATCAGAATCGGAAATTTGCTTGTTACTGTAAGCTTCAGCAATACTTGACATGTGATAAGTTAAAGCGTTTACCAAATCTTTAGGTAGTTCTTTTTTAACTCCTTTTCTAGTAAGTACATCATAGAAGTCAACAACACGCTGTACTGAATTTTTTGCATCAAATGGATTTTCTGTCATTTTTTTAACCACCCTAAATGACTGCAAGTTGGCAGCCTTACACTCTTGAAGATACTACTACTATATAAATCTTTTGAATTTGTTGTTACTCACGAGTGAATAAACAGCCAAAAGTCATTCAAAAGCTATTTAAACCAGCCCATTCCCTTAAAAACAGGGGTTTAGATGACTAAAGAAGACTTAGAGCTTGATTTGAGTAAAATAACCTTTTCTAAGGAAAAAGCACTTCATTTCTTAAAAAAATACGGCATTTTTTTGCTTGTTTTAATCCCTGTTTTACTGGCAGCATACATTAGGCTTATCCCCTCAACTATGCCCATAACAGACGATTGGGCTAGATCAACTGTTGACTCTTACTACAAAAATCAGATTGGGAATCAAATAAGAGAGCAATACCCAAATCTTCCAAATGAAAACATTCAGCCAATAATTGAGCAGCAATATTCTGATTTCCAAAAACAAAACAAGGAACTAATCAAACAGCAAATAAAAGAAACCTCTGGCCAAATAAAATCAAGTTTCCAGGATGAAAATGGATATATCTACATGCCAGATATTGACCCATACCAATGGCTAAGATATGCGAGAAATTACATAGAAAAAGGACAAGTTGGGGACGAAGTAAGAAACGGAATTCAATGGGATAACCATATGCTTGCTCCTAAAGGAACTGACGCTACATCAAGACCCCATCCAATTGTTCTCGCTTATTTGTACAAAATAATGAAAATATTCAGTTCAAAAATAACGCTAATGCAAAGTGCAACATATTTCCCAGTTATATTGGCAGCATTGTCCATAATCCCTATTTTCTTCATAGCGAGAATGTTCGCAGGAAATGTCGGAGGATTTTTTGCAGGAATAATGATGGCAGTAAATGGAGCATTCATTGGAAGAACATCTTGGGGGCATCCAGATACTGACGTTTATACTATTTTCTTTGCGGCATATTTCATTTGGTTCTTTTTCCTAACATTAAATGCAGAAAATACCAAAAAACGAATCGTTTATTCTTTGTTATGCGGACTAACCGCAGGATTATTTAGTTTATTTTGGACTGGATGGTGGTACATATTTGACTTTGCTTTAGTAACATTAGCAGCATACGTAATTTATGTTTTCTTATTTGAAAATAAAGAAAAATCTCTAAAGGCAATGAAAGAGAGTAAAGAGATTAGATCAGTAATTTTAGCAACAGGAATGCTCGTATTAGCATCAGCGGCGTTCATAACGTGGTTTATGGGATTTTCGACATTTACAAGTTCAGTCTTTCAGCCATTTGAATTTACAAACATAAAACAAGCGAGCCACGCTTCATTATGGCCGAACGTCTACACGACAGTTGCCGAATTAAATCAAGCATCACTAAAATCAATAATAGATTCAATTGGCGGTAATTTATTTTTCTATACATCTGTAATCGGAATCATCCTACTATTTGCGATAAAGACAGACGGAAAAAGAAAATATATGCCGTTTGCACTGATGTCAACTTTTTGGTACATAGGAATACTATATGCAAGTACAAAGGGGATAAGATTTAATATGATGCTCGTTCCGCCATTGGCACTTGGAATAGGTGCAGTTGCGGGGTTAGCATATTCCAAATTGTCAGAATATCTTGCAGACATGGGAATTAGCAAGAAAATAACTAAAATAGTTGTTGTTGTAGTATTTTTAGTTGTTCTTATGTCATATGCAAAAGGAATTTCAAACTCATCCAAAAATGATATTCCGATTGTAAATGACGCATGGTATGATTCACTGAACAAAATAAGACTGGAATCACAGCCAAATGCAATTATCAACTCATGGTGGGACTTCGGTCATCATTTCAAATACTTCGCAGACAGGGCGGTAACATTTGATGGGGCGAGCCAGAATACCCCCATGGCACACTGGATTGGAAGGGTTCTTCTGACAAGCAATGAAAAAGAAGCACTCGGAATACTAAGAATGCTTGATTGCGGCTCAAACGATGCATTCGAAATATTAAATTCTCACATAAACAACTCACACCAAACTGTGGATATGATTTATGACATAGTCGTAATGAGCAGAGACGATGCAAGAAAATACCTAATGAACAAAAACATACCAAGTGAAAAAGTTTCCATTGTTCTTGAAAAAACGCATTGCACCCCTCCCGAAGATTACTTCATAACAAGCGAAGATATGGTTGGAAAGGCAGCAGTTTGGGCACATTTCGGAAGTTGGGATTTCAACAAGGCAGATGCATGGGTTAATGCAAGAAACATGCCAAAAGAAGAAGCAATAAAGTACATACAGAAAGCATTTGAAGGAACAGAAGAAGAAGCAAAAGCCGTTTATTTCAAGATTAAAAGCATAACAAATGAAAATGATGCAAACAACTGGATTGCGCCATGGCCAGGATATGGAAATGAACAAGGATGTTCCAAAGAAAATAACAATCTCATCTGCGGAGGAGTTTTAATAAATATGGAAACAAAAGATGTAAAGGTTTCCACAGATCGGGGAGTACAAAACCCAGACGCATTGGTTTATGCCGAAAATGGTGAACTAGTCGAAAAAAGATTTGATAACGGAATAGGGCAAAGCATTCTTCTTATCAAAAAAGGGGAGTCTTACAAGATAGTAATCTCATCAACACAATTAACTCGAAGCATGTTTACAAAATTATTCTACTATGATGGAGCAGGAACTTCCAACTTCGAAAAGTTCAGCGACCAAACGTCAATAAACCAAGAAAGAATAATAGTCTGGAAAGTAAGATGGTAATTAAAAATCGCGAAAACTTATATCGCCATCCAAAAATAGCAATTTTTATTCCAACATACAATGCAGCAAAAACTCTTCCGCTTGTTCTTGACAGAATTCCAAGTGAAATAAAAACACAGGTTAAGGAAATTTTTGTAGCAGATGACGAATCAAAGGACAACACATATCTTGTCGGGATAGGGTACAAAGAAAAAACAGGACTTTCAAATCTAAAAATTTTTCGGCATAAAAAAAATAAGGGATACGGAGGAAATCAGAAATGGGCATATCAATATTGCATTGACAGAGGATATGATATTGTAGTTATGCTGCATGGAGATGCGCAATATGCCCCCGAGAAAATTCCGGGCTTGTTAAAACCATTCAACAGCAAAAATGCAAAAAATATTGGAATGGTGTTCGGTTCCAGAATGAACGGGCATCCGTTGAGAGGCGGAATGCCACTGTACAAATTTATCGGGAATAAATTTTTAACATTTGTTGAGAATATGGTTCTAAATCTCAATCTTTCTGAATATCACAGCGGATATAGAGCATACAATTGTAATAATCTAAAAAAAATTCCATTCCAGTTATGTTCAGATGATTTTCACTTTGACACCGAAATAATAATACAGCTCAAATTAGCAGGATTTGACATAAGAGAAACTCCGATTCCCACATACTACGGAGATGAGAAATGCCACGTAAATGCCATTGGTTATGGAATAAATATATTAAAGTCACTGTACCAATATATTCTTCACAAATTAGACATTAAAAAATTAAAAAAATACGAAATTAAAGCATGAAAATAAAAAAAAATCAAATAATATATGGAATTCTTCTGCTTGTATTTATTTTAAGTGTCCTCCCTTGGTTAAAAGAAGGAGTTCCTGTAACTGACGATTATAGGCACCATGCATCAAGAGCTTGGTTCATTAAAGAAGAGTTTAAACAGCTTCAATTCTCAGAATGGGTTCCATATATGTATGGGGGATGGCCATTCTTACACTTCTATCATCCGATGTTTTACTTAATCACAAGTCCAATTGCATTACTATTTAATCCAATCGTATTTTTAAAAATTACAACAATACTTGCGTATGCAATTGCTTTATTTGGAACGTTTTATGCTGCAAAATTGCTGTTCAAAGATGAAGAAGTTTCTATGATTGCTGCCGTGGCATATTTTTTATCTTCTCATTTTCTATTTCATGCAACAATATCGGGAGCTCTTCCAAGATTAATGGCAATAGCGCTTGTTCCGATAACTTCTACATACTTTATAAAAGCGTTAGAAGAGAATGATAAAAAAATAACGGCGATTAGCACCATTTTACTTGCTATTTTATTTATGATGCACACATCAGTTGCAGTTCCTGCATTTATAATTTGTTTCGTCTATACATTATATAATTCGTATTTGACAAAAACATCTGCATCATTTTTGAAGGGAATGCTAATCTTAGGAATTGCAATTTTACTATCTATGGCATGGATTTTACCTATGCTACTGGAAAAGGAATATGGAAATTTTTCTGAAAGTGAAGGAAAAATAAGTCCTCCTTATCTTGAACAATCATTTAGAAGTTTTGGAATAAATCACAACGGACAAACATACATAAGAAGTAATTATTTCGGATATGCGACGTTAGTTCTTGCATTGATTAGTTTATTATTCATTAAAAAGAATAAAACAGTTAATTTCCTTAAACTTGGGTTTATTACTTCAGTATTCTTCTACTTCAATATATTTAATTTGCTTGATTTAGTTCCTATGCTGAAAATAGCATTAACCGGAAGTTCTTCCTATTTCATAAGCATGGTTGTGTTTAACTCGGTTATGCTTGCAGGAGTTGGAGCAAAGTCTATTTGTAAAAAAATCAAAAAAGATTATTTAATTTATATCCTCGCATTAATAATCATAATTGAGCTATATCCAGGATTAAACACATTTTCATACGGATGGAGTAATCAAAAAACTGAAAATTTTGTAAATCCGCCACAACTAATTCAAGCATGGGAATTCATAAAGCAACAGGAAGGAAATTTTGTGGTATTTTCTTCAGTCGGACAGGCGGCCGAAATATACCATAATAAGCAGGAGTTTGGAGCAGATTGGGTTGGATGCCCGCAATGTGTTCAAAAAGAAACATACAAAATTCATAACGAAATATGGCAGAATTTCACAAAAGGAATAAAAAACGACGAACAACTCGGTTATTTAGGAGTAAAATATTACGTTATTCCGTGCCAATATAAAATAGAAAATAAACTTGCGTATACAAATGGAGTAGTTTGCGCATATGAAAATGAAAAGTTTAAATCGATGATTGAATCCGAAGCAAAAATAACAAATATTAACTATAAGCTTGATGAAGTTTCGTTTAAAACGAATTCAAATAAGCCAACAAACGTTCTTGTTAAAATCAACTACTTTAAACCTCACTGGCGAGCATATGTTAATGGGAATGAAACCCAAATAAGCCAAATTTGGCCAGAATTCATGTCAATAGACGTCCCAGTCGGACAAAACGAAGTTTTGTTCAAATATAGAACGAATGCCTCACATATAGTCGCTTGGTTCATAACATTTTTAACTATAATTCTTGGCACCTACTACGTGAGAAAATGAAAAAACAGACAACAAAACTATCTGCGATGGGATTTATGCTATTAGCCGCTATTTTTGCATCGGCGGGACAGATATTTTTTAAATTTACTGCAGATAAATTTACAAGCATAATTTCAATATTTACGAACTATAATACATATATTGCCGGCACATTTCTTTTGGTTGGCTTGTTTTTTATGCTAAAAGCATTGAGAAGAGGGGAACTGACTGTTGTTTATCCCGTCTTAGCAACGAGTTTCATATGGGTAAGTTTACTTTCGCCTTTGTTTTTTAGCGGAGATTTTATGACATTTCAAAAATGGTCTGGCGTTTTCATAATAATATTTGGAGTCACGTTAGTTGGCAAAGGTAGGAAAAAATGAAAAGTTTAATGATTTCAGCAATACTGATGGTTTTAGCCTCATTTTTTGCGGCTCTTGGTCAGTTAAGTCTAAAAATTGGCGCAATGAAAATAAAAAAGAGTGTAAACTCTTTATTGAAAAATCCCGTACTTTTATTTGGAGTATTTTTTTATGGATTGTCTTCAATTGTAAGTCTATTTGCAGTAAAAGATGCCAACCTAACCGCATTATACCCATTCGCATCGCTAAATTATGTATGGGTCAGCGTTTTATCAATGAGATTTTTAAAAGAAAAAATGAACAAATACAAATGGATTGGAATTTTCCTAATAATAATCGGGGTGTCAGTAACATTATGAAAACATTCATTATAATCCCCGCACATAATGAAGAAAAAAGCATAGGTTATGTTTTGGATAATTTAAAAAAACATAGATATAACAATATTGTTGTTGTAAATGATTTTTCTAAAGACAATACTGAAAAAATTGCAAAACAAAAAGGGGCGATTGTTTTAAATCATATAATAAATAGAGGTCAAGGCGCATCATTGGTAACTGGAAATGAATATGCGTTAAGAAATGGAGCAGAAATAATTGTTCATTTTGATGCCGATAATCAAATGATGGCCGAAGATATTCCTGCAATGGTTGACCCAATTGTCAAAAAGAAAGCAGATATTACATTAGGATCAAGATTTCTTAATAAAAAATCGAATGTTCCAAAATTCAAGATATTTACGCTTACATTGGGGAAGATATTTTTAAGAACATTTTACGGAATTACTTTAACAGATTCTCAATGTGGCTTCAGAGCTATGTCAAGAAAAGCTGCCGAAACAATAGAAATAAAACAAGACAAAATGGAACACGCATCAGAAATTCTTATAGAAATATTCAAAAAAAGGCTAAAATACAAAGAAATACCCGTAACCATTAAATATACAGAATATTCAAAAAAACACACTCACCACGGAAGTTTCCATTTATGGAGCGGGGTTAAAATCGCAGTTAAAATACTAGCAAAGAGGTTAATGTAATAATGGAACCGATACAGATAATTTTGGCTGTTTTCGTGCTATTTGCACTAAGCAGAGCATATTTAAGATACTCAGAAAAAAAGATAAAAGTTGCCGAATTTGTCTTTTGGATTGTAATATGGGGGTCTGCAATGGTTGCGGCATTATCCCCAAAAACTGTTAGCTTCTTTTCTAATTCAATTGGGATAGGAAGACCTGCCGATTTGATACTCTATGTAGCAGTAATACTATTATTCTACCTAACATTTAGGTCATATGTTATGATTGATGAAATGGATCAGAAAATGACAAAAGTAGTAAGAGAAATTGCAATAGACAGACAAAAAAAGAAATAAACCGCCGTCCATTGGAATTAGCAGAATATTATATAGAATATCAATAAAATGAGCATAATTCACAAAATAAAAACATCAATAGGGATAATACGGTTATTTAAAAACTGGCCGACTTTCTTTTTACATTATTTTAACCTTAAAAGAAATAAGGAAATTGTTTTTAGATTTAGAAATGGTCTAAAATGGCACGTGGATACAACAAAACGTGGATTTGCAGTAATAAGTGATGTATGGATTCAAAAGCCATATAAACTTTTGTTTGAAGTAAATAATCCAAAAATAATTCTAGATTTTGGAGCTCACATAGGATCTTTTTCCATAATGGCTGCAAAAAAATATCCAAATTCTAAAATATATGCTTTCGAAGCTTCAAACGAAAATTTTTTAAATCTTCAAAAAAACATAAAAATAAACAATATAAAAAATATACGGACGTTTAATATTGGGATTAGTGATAAAAATGCCATTCTTAGGTTTTTCATAAACGAAAAAAACACAATCCTCAATACGTTCATAAATACTGCACAGTTTAATAATTCAAAAAATTATAAAGTTAGATGCAAAAAACTATCAACACTTTTTAATGAATTAAAAATAAAGCATTGCGATTTTTTGAAATTAGATGTCGAAGGTTTTGAATATCGTATATTAAAATCTTCTGAAAAAAACGGTGTGTTAAAAAATATAGGTGCCTTGACTGCCGAGATAGATGTAACTTCTTCAAACTTTAAAAAAACAACAGCACTATTGAACAGAAATGGATTTGCAACAAGTATAAATGGAGATATAATAAATGCAAAAAATGAAAGAAGAATTAAACCCTAAAAAACATTCATTTATAATTTATTAACTGAAGCCTTAGAAACACAAGTCTAAAAATCCACTTTATTGGGTCAGTTAGCATATTTATTCTTGATCCACCGACGTATTTCCACTGTATTGGAAGGGAATATAAAGAATATTTTCTTTTTTTAATCTTAAAAAATAATTCAACATCAAATACCCAGCGTTTATCAAAAAGATTGTAAAATATGTCTTTTGCAGCATTTCTTCTGAATCCTTTAAATCCGCACAGATTGTCTCTGAACCTGTCTTGAAACAAAATTGATACAAATAGATTAAACCCGAAGCTGGTTAACTTTCTAAGAGGATTTGATTTTATTTTTGATTTTGCAGATAGTCTGTCTCCAACAACAACATCATATTTATTTAATTTAGCAAGCATATTTGAAATTTCATTTGGTTGTATTGCTCCATCTGCATCAATAAATAATATTTTTTCACCTGCCGCATGTTTAACTCCAAATTCAACAGCATTTCCTTTTCCCTTGTTAATATTATAACCGATAATCCTTGCGAAAGAATCTGCATTTGCTTCAGAAATAAATTTTTTAATTTTTTCAGAAGTTTTATCTTTACTCCCGTCATTTACAATAATTACTTCTGAACTAGAGAGATTTTTTTTAACATAATTTAATAAAATTGGTATAAATTTACCAGATCTCTTCTCTTCATTATATGCGGGAACAATTATTGAATTGTGCACAATTACGCTGCTTTAAAAGATTCTATGATTGTTTTGATATCTCGATCGGTAACAGAAGGATGAATAGGCAGGGACAACACTTGTTTTGCTACCTGTTCAGCAATTGGAAAGTCCCCCTCGTTATAACCAAGTTTCATAAAATGGGGATGCAAATGCAGTGGCTTAGGATAAAATACCGCTGAACCCACTCCGTTACTTTTCAAATATTCCATAATTTCGTCTCTAGTTTTTTTAAATCCGTCCACTTTTATCGTATATTGATGAAAAACATGCTTAGCACGAGATATGACGGCTGGAATCTTAATTCCCGGAATATTTTTTAAACCTTCCGAAAGCAGTTTTGCATTTTTTATTCTTTTATTTGTAAAATCATCTAATTTTTTTAGTTGAGCAAGAGCAATTGCTGCCTGCATATCCGTCATTCTATAGTTGTATCCTAAATCAAAATATTGGTATTTTGTTTTTTCTGACTGTCCATGATGTCTAAACATTCTTGCCTTGTCGTAAATTTCTTCGTCATTTGTTGTCAGTAAACCGCCTTCTCCGGACGTTATGTTTTTAGTGGCGTAGAGAGAAAATGCCGCGACTTTTGCCAATGAACCGGTTTTTTTGCCTTCATATTCAGCATTTACCGCCTGGCAGGCATCTTCAACAAGTATAATGTTGTGCTCATTCGCAATTTTATTCAATTCATTATAATCAGCAGGCTGTCCGAATAAATCCACAGATATTATTGCTTTCGTTTTTTTCGTTATTTTTTTCTTAACGTCCGCAGGATCTAAATTAAATGTATCTTTGTTTATATCTGCAAAAACAATCTTCGCTCTTTGCATAAGAATGGGGTTTGCTGTTGCAACAAAAGTAAACGGGGTTGTAATTATTTCATCTCCTTCTTTGATTCCAATGGCGTAAAGTGCTGTATGAATTGCCGCTGTTCCACTGTTTACAGCTACTGCATATTTAGTTCCACATATTTTTGCAAATGTTTCTTCCAATTCTTTAACTTTTGAACCCTGAGCCAGCATTCCGGAATTAAGAACGTCCATGACTGCTTTCTTTTCTTCTTCTTCAATTATTGGTTTTGCAATAGGAATCATTTTTTTATTTTCTCCAATGAAATACCGCAAACAGAACAAATTTCTGTCAGTCTTTTTCCGCACTTGCACACATAACCCATTAGTTTTGCAGGATTTCCTACAACAAGACCATAATCAGGAACATCTTTAGTTACCACACTTCCTGCACCCACTAAAGCCCACTTTCCGATTGTCACAGGCAATATAACCGATTTAGACCCAATAGATGCCCCATACCTCACTAAAGTTCTTGACAAAACCCAATCTTTTTCAGATTTCAATGTTCCATCATGATTGATTGCTCTCGGGAGCTTGTCGTTTGTAAAACAAACATGAGGTGAAATTTGAACTCCATCCTCCACTATTAAACCATAAAATAAAGATGCAGAATTTCCTATTTTGACATTATTTCCTATTTTGACCCCTTTATCAACGTACACTCCTTTTCCAATGATGCAATTATCCCCTATTTCTGAATCTTCTCTTATCTGAACATGATTCCATACCTTTGAATTCGCCCCGATCTTTGCCTTGGACGATACTTCTGCCGTATTGTGTATAAATACCATATTGTTATGTCCTTTGCTTTTGTATATAAATATACTGCATTTAACGCCTAAATAACATTGTTTAAATATATACTTCTGAAATTAACTTTTATAATTCACTTTCCTCAGTTTTTATCATTATTATCACAGATAGTCCCTGCATAAACCAAGAAAAACAGCTTATTTATAAACCTTTCTTCCTTTACCATCTGTGAGTAGTGATTATTAGTGTAGCTAAATATTTTGAATGTAATAATACGACACAGGACCTTGTTTAGTATCGTATGTTTTGGCCAACTGTGGCTGCTTATTGATAACATCATTAAAATTGAATGTCCCGCCTTTTTTCAGCACAATATGCATTGGAACTAGCTGGTTATTAGCTTCCATTAACCCAACAAGATCAATTTTATAATTATTTTTAATGTAAACCCACAACGGATCTTTCCCTTCCAATTTATTCATTTCGGATACCCCGACATATATGTAATTAATATTGAAAACTTGTTCTTTGAGACTAAATTCTTCCAAAGTACTCGAAAATCCGCAACGATGTTTTGAATAAGAGCAAACCGCTAAGTCCTGCGCATGTGTTGCTGCACCAAGTCTTTCTCCCGGACTCAATCTTGTTTTAAGATATTCTCCTATAAAATCCTGCCCATAAAAATTTGTACCCCAAACCCTGTCATTTGCCGCCTGCATTGAAGGAATTGCCAAGATAATTAAAAAAAGAGGAACGTAAATCGCAAATTTATTACCAGACACTTGCTTCATTAGTGTTCCTAAACAAAATAAGAAATATGCGCTTAAAATACAGATTAAAGGCAAGAATGGCATTTGATAATATGAATGTCCTCCAATTTTGGCGGCCATTAGGTCTACATAAATGAAGACAGAAATAACATATCCAATTAAAAATCTTGAAAATCTTGTTCTGTACTTCAACAGAGCGAATGCGAACCCAAATATGGCAAACCATAGGAACCACATTGTATAATTATCGTTAAAATAAGACATTAAAGCCGGCCATCTTGTTTTCCAGTAGTCAGTACTAAAAATCCTAAATATATCTATTAAGTATCCAACTTTTGTTCTGTCTGTAACAGTTAATTCATAAACTAATGTAGTTATTATTCCTGGAACAATTCCATAAAACAAATACTTCATATCACTCCAAAATTCTTTTGAGTGATGTTTAAGTTTGTCTTTCATTTCTCTAAACGGAAAAATAAATAAGAGAGGAACTGCAATTATTCCAAATGTATATTTAAGCCCCCAAGCAATTGAGAAAGCAAATCCGGCGTACATGATGTTTTTTCTTTCATTTGTATCGATCCATACCATGAAAAAATAGGCAGTAAGAAGTATTAAAAATAAACCAGGACTTTCCGGCTGAACATTTCTTCCGAAATAAATACCGAGAGGCATTATCGTTATTAAAAAACTGCTGAGGAGAGCGAGATATTCATTTGAAGTAAGCCGCCTAACAACAAAATAAGTCATTAAGATTGAGCCTAACATAAAAAATATCATAAATAATCTTGGAAGCCATACACTTTCTCCGAAAGCAATCCAAAGTCCGGCAGTTAGATAAGATACGTACGGAACTTCTGAATATTCTTCGTGATAAGCATTTCCTTCATCAAACCCAGAAAAAGCAAAAGCCTGTTTATGTAGCCAATTTCCTTCTGTTTTGAAGAAATAAGCCTCATCAAGATACTCGTTTTCTTTCAGATTATGATAGCCTATTGTTGGGTAGTTCAAATGATAAATACGAAGATACCCCCCCAATATCAAAAAGATGAAAAGCATAATATAAATTACATTACGTTTTTTGATTCCGAAACTATCTTTTTTCTCCACGAATGACCTCTAGGTAAAAAGAAGCAGAGACCTATTTAAAAAGATTTCTAACAAAAATAATTAAATTTGAACAGTTAAGTTTTTAAAGACTTACTGGCCCACGATTTTCATGGGAGTGGAAACTGTTAAAGAGGACGGACTGGAGTTAAAATTGAACTCTAATCTCTTTAAAAAAGTAAGATTAGAACTTGTTCTTATTGTGATATTTGCAGTTATTTTGCTAAAATTTATTTCCGTTTTTGACGGAGGATTGCTGGCGCACCCTGCCCCGTATAATCATCTGGCTGGCGATATGTTCAACATTGATGTTTATGCCGATTTTGTCAAATATGAAAATGACCTTACGACACTGCCGTTTTATTTAACGCAGGGTATAAAAAATGTCGTAAATATTTTCTCAATGACAGGACCGATTATTACTGCACAATTATCGCAATTTACAGGAATTGAATCATATGATTTTACTATGCACATCAGTCTCTTATTCATAATATTATCGACTGCAATAATTTATATATTTTTAAGAAAAATAGACAGCAAATTAGCATTACTTTCTTTGCCTCTTAGTCTTCTTGTATTCAAGTGGCCGTTCCAGTATGCTATAACGTGGGGAATGCATATGTCAAACGTGAATATGATCTTCATCGTGGTTTCTCTGTCATGTTTATTTTACCTGGATAAAAAATATATCTTCATAGTTCTTGGGATAATGAATGGAGCTGGATTTTTATCGCATGCGAGAGAAACGTTAATGTTTAATACAGGAGTTGCTCTTTACTTTTTAGTAAGATTAATAAAAGAAAAAATACTGATAAACTTAGTAAAAAACCCAGCGAACAGTAAAAATTACTTAGAAGAAAATACGACAGTAAAATCTCTCAAAAACTACATCTATTCAATACCGGTAATGCTGATATTTATGTACAGATATTTTCCAATTCTTGACTCATTTTTATATAGAAAAAGCACAACATTGCTTTATGGTACGAATCAGTTATTTGCTTATTTACCACAGACTAAAACAGTATCGCCAAACATTTTTCATCATGTTTTTTTTCCTAATTTCTTATTTTATCAGTATATTCTTATAATTGGCATAGTTGCTGCACTTTATTTCTTGATATTTAAAAACAATCGAACGGCTGACATAATTCTATCTTTCAGCATAATGATACTTGCTAATGGATTTTTCAGCATATTAGGAAACAAAACTGCACAAATAAGGCATCTTTGGCCCGTTCTTTTGATTCCACTAGCGGGATTGTCATTATATGTACTAAATTCATTCATTAAAAGGTCAATAAAAGAAAAATACAGCGGGTTGTTGCTTACTGGCTTGTTTTTAGGCGCAATAATAATGACGGCAGTTTATTTCACACCAGAACCTACATCTGATTACCCATTTTCAGATCCATACACGTGGGATGCGATTAAATGGATAAGGTCAAATGTAGAAAATAATGCGAAAACCCTGATTTTATACGGAGATAGGCACGGACAGGAAACAATGTTTTATCTTACATTGAAAAATCAATTTAGAACAAATCGCGAAAAATATTTTGAACAAATATCTTCAAAAAAAGTAAGTTCGATGGTAGTGACGCAGGGAGTAATTTTAGGAGAATTTTATGTACGAGTTAATAATACAATTATTGAGAAGGATAGAACAATTTTCAGCAACGTACGGGAATCACTATGCGACTATGACTATGTTTATTCGGATAAGTACAGCCAGGTGCAGCAAGTGCAAACATATACAATAAAAGTATTGGAGAAATTAATCAATGAAAATAAATTTGTTCCGGTATACCAAAATGATTTAGTGGTTATTCTTAAAAATAATAATGTTGGGGGGGTCTGCTTTAAGGATGAGGTGCTTTTATGAATCATGAAATGAGGAAAATAATAATAAAAGAATTGAAAATGATTGGAATAGTATTTATTTTGTTTTATTTAATGTTCCAGATTCATTACTATAAAGAAAATTTGTTCACTATACTAAAAATAGTACTTGCTCATTTCTACCTTTTCATAATACCCGGTTATTCTCTGTGTTTGATACTTTATGATAAAGTTGAAAGATTAGACAGGTTGGTGCTTGGAATTGGAATTGGATATGGTCTTCAGCCATTTTTACTTTATGCAATAAACGATATAACTAGAATCAACGTAATGAGATATAATATTTATGTATCCGGAGCATTAATCATAATTGGAGTTTTAATGTTCAAATACATAATTTTAGATAAAAAGTAATTATTCTCTTGCCATTCCCAATAAGAGGGATAAAGCCATCCCTGCTTGAACGAAAAAGTCAGTTACTGAGCCAACGCGAAGTGTTCTTTTAAGAATGTAAGAAGGTCTGAAAAAGAACTTTCTGACTGCTTTATTCTTTAATCTCCAAACATCATCTTTTGATAAAGTTTCTGTATTCATTATTGGATATTGCGCAGAATCAGAATAAACATCTTTCTCATATTTTTTATCTATCCAGCCATTTGCAATAGCCTCGTCCCTCATAACAGTTCCGACGTAAGGTGCAGCAATCGAAAAATCAGCATAATCTGCGTCTAGTGCAATACTGAAATCAATTGTTTTGTTGATACTTGCTTCATCTTCACCAGGAAGACCTATAATAAAGTGTGCTAAAATCTCAATTCCTACATTTTTACATAATTCAAAAGCCTTTTTAATTTGTTCAAGAGTGGTTCCTTTTGAATACAAATCAAGAATTCTTTGGTCTCCGCTTTCGATACCAAACAATAGAGTTTTACACCCTGATTTTTTCATTATTGATAGCAATCCTTCATCTACCTCATCAACTCTTGCTAAAGCATGCCAAGCAAAATCAAATTTCTCTTCAACCATTCTCTCGCATAGTTTTTTAAGGTTTGCCTTATTAGTTGTGAGATCATAATCCATAAATCTTAGCTCTTTTACACCAAGAGCTTTCAGAGCTTTCATCTCTTCTATTGTATTTTCAACATCTCTCGTAATAAAAGGAGGGGTTCCTTTGCCATAGAAGCAGAATTTACATTTGTAAACACAGCCAATTGAAGATAAAATATTGGCAAAAGGATAACGCCTAATTATCGGAAGTCTATAATCTCTTATTGGAAATAAATCGTGTCTCGGAACAGCGTATGAGAATTTTCTATCTGCGGGAGGAACAATACCTCCGTCAAAAACTTTATTATCTTTTCTATAGATAATATTATTTATTTTTCCGGAAGGATTATCAAGATATTTTAAAATATCATTCGAAGTAAAACTAAACAAAATAGCATCTAAGAACTTATTTTCCCTAAACATTTTGTCTTTATTAAATATCAAAATCCCGCCGATACCTATAACCAACAATCCCTTTTTTCTCTCTTTGATTTTTTTTATAAAACCAGAATCTTCTTTCCAAGATGCTGACCCGGTTATGAAAATTATTGTATCAATGTCCATCTTCATTATTTCATCAAAACATTCTTTTCTAGGAGTCATGTTAACAGTTGCATCAATTACATTAATATCATGTTTTTCACCAAGAATACCGCTCAAACATAAAAGATCAATCGGCTCCCAAGAATAATTTCCCTTAGTTGTCCCACTGCAAAAATTGTCA
>JBBSYT010000109.1:0-5757 GCA_038045085.1 Nanobdellota archaeon | reverse complement strand
GAAGAGTTTCAGATATCATCTCAGAATTGGATATGCTGGGAATTATCAACGGAAAAGTTGTCTCGAATGGAAGATATGGCAGAACAAGAAAAATTACTTTAGCAATTCAGAACACAACAAAGTCAAAAGCTAAAGAAGTACTAGAGAAAAGTTTAGGATTTTCAAAATAAAGGCCATTTGCCAGAGCGTGCATTTAATGGTTGAATAAAAATGCAGGAATTAGACACTAAAAAGAGGAAGTTAATAGAATTTTTAGCAGAAAAGAATATACTGTTAAGCCCAGAGCTTCTTAATGAATTAAATTCGGAATCAGATTCTTCAAACTTATCAGAACTAATCAATAAAAAACTAAACGAAACAACCCAACCCAAAAAAGAAAAGACCAGAACTCCCGGTATAGTAAACATAGTTTTTTCTTACACGGGCCCACCCAAAAAATCAACAGCACAAGATTTTATTAATCATTTTAATTCAAGATATACTTTGTTAAAAAAGCTCCTTCAAAATAGAGCACAACTTGAAAACATCGTTTCAATTTCAAGACTAAAAACAAAGTCCGAAAAGGAAAATGTTGCTATTATCGGCATGGTATATTCAAAAGAGGACACAAAAAATGGAATCATGCTAACTGTTGAAGATCCAACTGGTTCAACAAAAGTATTTTTTGGAAAAACCAAACCAGGTATTTTTATGAAAGCAAAAGACATAGTTTTGGATGAGGTTTTAGGAATTACTGGCGTTTCTGGGAAAGGAATTATATTTGGAAATGGTATTTTTTCACCAGATATTCCTCTAACAAAAGAAATTAAAAAATCTCCCGAAGAAGAAATTGCTCTATTTATGTCGGATTTACATGTCGGTTCAAGATACTTCTTAGAAGATGAGTTTCTTAAATTTATTTCATGGATTAACGGAGATCTTGGAAATGAAAAACAAAAAGAAATATCTTCAAAAGTAAAATATATCTTCTTAACTGGAGACACAATTGATGGAATCTCAATTTATCCCACTCAAAAAGAAGAATTAACAATTTTAACATTTAAGGAACAGTATAAAAAACTCGCTTATTATCTTAAAATGATTCCCGAAGATATCAAACTTATTCTTTGCCCAGGGCAACATGATGTTGTTCCTATTGCAGAACCGCAAATTCCTCTCCCAAAAGAATATTGCGGCGAACTTTACGAAATGCCGAACTTAATTTTTGTAAGCAACCCAGCTATGGTAAATATTGGTTCAAACGAGGAATTTCCTGGATTTGATGTTCTGTTATACCATGGCGGATCTTATAATTATTATGCAGATAAGGTTGAAAGCATAAGGATGCAACAACCAAATCTAAGCGATAGATCTGAAAATGTTATGAAGTTCCTTTTGCAAAAAAGACACCTCTCTCCAACTTATGATGGTTATCCAAGACTTGCAACAGAAACCGATCACATGATTATAGATAAAATCCCAGATATATTTATTTCAGGAGATGTTCACAAACATTCAACCTTCTCATACAAAAACGTAATTACTGGAATTGTAAGCAGTTGTTTCCAATCTAAAACAAGTTTCCAGGAAAAAGTAGGTCACGTCCCAGAACCAGGAATAATCCCCCTTCTTAATCTTAAAACAAGAGAAGTAAAACTCCTCAATTTTGGAGGAACTCAAGAAAAATGACAGACGAATTTGAATATCCCGCATGCAGTGAAGAAATGAAGTCATATTTTGATTTGCTTAACAAAGAAACAAACAAAGCGTATGTTATAGCAAACAAAGCAAGAGCAAAAGGATACGATCCAGAAGATAAAGTTGACATACCTCTTGCAAGAAATATGGCCGAGCGTGTAGAAGGTTTAATTTCTGCAGTAGCTCCGCAACTAGTTGGGAGGGGAGTTCCTCAAAGAATTCATGAGTTGGAAAAAAAATATAAACCTTTATCATGGGAAGTTGCTCTCTTGATTGCTGAAGAAGTAGCAAAAGAAAAATTCTGCAGCTTCAAAGATAAAAAAGAAGCAATGGAAGTCGGAATAAGAACGGGATTTGCATATCATACCGTTGGAATTGTTTCGGCGCCCTTGGAGGGGTTTGTAGAATTACAAATTAAAAAAAGAAAAGATGGAAAAGAATATTTAGCAATGAGTTATGCTGGTCCAGTTAGGGGCGCAGGAGGTACTGCTGCGGCATTTTCAATTGTTCTGGCAGATTACATAAGGCACATAATGGGTTATGAAAGATACGACCCAGATGAAAACGAAGTAAATAGATATTTTTCTGAACTTGAAGATTATCATGAAAGAGTTACTAATTTACAATATAGGCCAAGCGAAAAAGAAACAAAGTTCTTGGCAGAAAATCTTCCGGTTGAAGTTACTGGAGATCCAACCGAAAAGATGGAGGTAAGCAATTACAAAGACCTTCCAAGAATTCCAACGAACCGAATTCGCGGAGGTATGTGCCTCGTTATGTCCATGTTTGCATTAAAAGCCACAAAGATTGAAAAAGAACTTCAAAAATGGGGGAAAGAGTTTGGTGTTGAATGGAAATTTTTATCGCAGTTTTTTAAAATTCAAAAAGAGGCAAAGTCAGGAAAGAAAGAAAAAGCAGAAGATAAAACAAAAGTTTCTCCAGATAACACCTTTATTGTGGACTTAGTCGGAGGACGACCAGTTCTAACTCATCCATTGGCTCACGGAGGTTTTAGATTAAGATATGGCCGCTCAAGAATGAATGGTTATTCTGCAGCATCGATACACCCCGCAACAATGGCAGTTTTAGATGATTACATTGCAATCGGAACGCAATTAAAAGTTGAAAGACCGGGAAAGGCAGCAGCAATAACAGTTTGTGATACAATTGAAGGTCCAATTGTTTTATTCAACGATGGAAGAGTAAAAAGGCTTGAAAATAGTGAGGAAGCCAAACTTCTCAATTCTGAAGTTAAAGAAATATTGTATTTGGGAGATATTTTATTTTCATATGGAGATTTCTTCGACAGAAATCATCCACTAATCCCCTGCGGTTATTGTGAAGAGTGGTATGTTCAGGAATTGGAAAAAGCAATTGTCAATATGTTTGGAACTTTGGATTTGCAAAAGCTTGCAGAATTTGTCGAAATAAGTGAAATTGATTTATCTAAACTTTTAAAGGACAGTAATTCGAAAATTTCCGCAAGGGCCGCAATAAATCTCTCAGAAAAAACAGGAGTTCCGCTGCATCCGCGTTATACTTATCATTGGAATGAATTAAATTCCGAAAATCTTATTGAGTTATTTGATTTATTATCTCTTTCAAAAATAGAAGAAGAAAGTGGGAAAATTAAAAAAATAATAGTTCCTCTTATTTCAACCGATATTCGAAAAAGACACTTTGAAATAATCGGTCTTCCTCATTTTATGGCAACAGAAGATTTAATTATAGAAAAGGATGACGCAGAAGCTTTCCTTAGGTCGCTAGGAATAACAAAAACAAATTACAGCAAAGAAACTTTTCTTCAATTAAAGCAAAAAGCAATTGAAAATAAAGAAAAATCCCCCCTTGAAGTATTAAATGTTATTTCTGGAATAAAATTACGAGATAAATCTGGAACGTTTGTTGGAGCAAGAATGGGACGTCCTGAAAAGGCAAAAATGAGAAAATTAATTGGTGCACCGCACGTTTTATTCCCGGTTGGAGAAGAGGGAGGAAGAATGAGGACATTCCAATCTGTTTTAGAATCAGGAAAAATAAGTGCAGAGTTTCCGCTCAGATATTGTACGCATTGCAGAAAAGATATCGTATTTAATATCTGCGACAATTGCGGTAAAAAAGCAGAAAAAAGATTTATGTGCGCTGTTTGCGGCGTTCAATCAAAAGATACATGCAGTTTGCATGGTAAAAACAAAACATATGTAAGTACTGAAATAAACTTTACTGAAATATTCAATGATACTCTTAAAAAATTAGGAATGATGGTGGTTCCAGATTTAATTAAAGGAGTTAAAGGAACATCAAACAAAGACCATCTTCCTGAACATTTTGCAAAAGGAATCTTAAGAGCACAACATGATGTTGCTGTGAATAAAGACGGAACAACAAGATATGATATGTCTGAAATTCCATTAACTCACTTCAGACCCAAAGAAATTTGTATTTCAATCGAAAAACTAACGGAGTTGGGTTATAAAAAGGATGTCAATGGGAAAGAAATAATAGACGAAAATCAACTTATAGAATTAAAACCACAAGATTTAATCCTTCCCGGCGGAAAGGACACATTAGATTCTCCCGCATCAGAAGTTTTACTCAATGTTACACAATTTATTGATGATTTACTTGTTAAATTTTATGGATTGGAATCGTTTTATAACGCAATCAAAGAGGAAGATCTCATCGGGCAATTGGTCATTGGATTAGCACCACATATTTCGGCTGGAATGGTCGGAAGAATTCTCGGATTCTCAAAAACAGCAGGCATTCTTGCACATCCGCTGTATCATGCGGCGATGAGAAGAGATTGTGATGGAGATGAAGCATGTGTTATGTTGTTAATGGACGCTTTACTTAATTTTTCAAGACAATTCCTTCCAGATAATAGGGGGGGAAGAACAATGGATGCTCCTTTGGTTTTAACCGCAATATTAAATCCCGCAGAAGTTGATGATATGGTTCACAAATTAGATGTTGTTTGGAAATATCCGTTAGAATTTTATGAAGCTTGTCAAAAAATAACGCCTCCTGGTGAAGTAGATATAAAGCGTCTCGGAAACTTCCTCGGAACTTCCGAACAATATGAGAAAATAGGATTTACTCATGGTGTAACGAGCATGAATGACGGAACACATTGTTCAGCATATAAAACACTTCCAACTCTCGAAGAAAAACTAAAAGGTCAAATGGAGTTGGCAAGAAAAATAAGGGCTGTAAACACAAGCGATGTTGCAAGACTTGTTATTGAAAAGCATTTTATGAAGGACACAAGAGGTAATCTTAGAAAGTTTTCAACTCAGAAATTCAGATGTTCAAACTGCAATGAAAGTTTTAGAAGACCGCCTTTAGTTGGAAAATGTACAAAATGCGGAGGAAGACTAATATTTACCATTAGCGAAGGTTCAATTATAAAATATCTCGGACCATCTATCAGCTTAGCGGAGAACTTTGGTTGCGATGAATATCTAAAAGACAGCCTCTATCTTATAAAATTCAGGTTAGAACAGATGTTTGGAAAAGATAAAGAAAAACAAGCCAGACTCGGTGCTTGGTTCGGATAATTTATTCTTTTACAGATTTTCTCGCACCGCATGCTTGACAATTTATAAATATAAAATTTCCTTCTTTTTTTAATTTTGTATCCGGTTTTTTACATACTGGGCAAATAACAAATTTTTCCACGTATTCGCTTAACTTCTCATTTATTCTGGATGCGGAAATTTTTGTTCCAATCACAAAAAAGTACCCCTTTATTTCTCCCGGTGCCGCTAATTCTTTTAGAAGGAATTTAACTATGTGTGCGGCGGGCCTTCTTAATTTCTCAACAATTTCATTTATATTGCTAATTATAGTTTTATTTCCTTGCAGGTGACCTTTAACCTTTGGAGTTTCAAATCTGGAAATTTCTTCCATCACTTCTGGAAGTTGTTTGATTCCGCGCTTTAACAGGTTTTGATAGTCTGAATCCATTTGTATTTGACAGAAAGACGTTATTTAAAAGCTTATGTTTTGTCTATCGTAGAAAGCTTTAAATAAGCTTAAACGCACTTTTTAAGTAATGGTTTTTGAATCGTTAATAAC
>JBBSYT010000108.1:0-9742 GCA_038045085.1 Nanobdellota archaeon | reverse complement strand
CATATCTCTTTATCGTTTTAAGAATGCTTCTCGCATTGCCATTTTTAGCCTGGGCAAGAATTTATTTAATTGAAATGGCTAAGAATTAAACAAAGTCGAACTTAGCTAAAGCACAAGCCATTATTTTCGTAATAATAACTAAAAATAACTAAACGAAAAGTTAGCATCGTTCACAGCATATTCTTATTTTATTCTTTCATGACAGAAATCACTTTGTTTGAATTCATGAACTTCATTTCATCAGAATCCCATATCAATAAATATTTTCCTTCTTTAAAGTCATCTTCAAGATACTGCAAGTGTCCTTTTTCATTGAAATTTACTCCGCGTGCTAATTTTGTCGGCCATATGTATCCGCGCATCTTGTTGCCATTTCTTTTGATAACCTGTCCATGAAATAGATGCTCTTCAAGTTCATAAACACTTCCGCTTTCCGTTTTTATTATTGTTTTTGTCATTTTTTCATCTCTCCCATTTTCTTCATCATTTGCTCCATTCCTTTTCCGCCTTTCATCATTTTGACTAATTTCTTAGATTGTTTATATTGTTTAATTAAATCTCTAACGTCAGAAACAGGAACTCCTGCTCCTTTTGCTATTCTCTCCGCTCTTTTTCCATCAATCTCTTCGGGATCTTCAAGCTCAATTTTAGTCATGGAATTCATAATGTGCTTCCATTTTTTTAATTTCTCTTCTTGTCCTTGCAGCGCTTCTTTGGGAATTTTTAACTGTCCAAATCCGGGAATCATTTCCATAACTTTTCCAAGAGGACCCATTTTAGACATTGCTTCCATCTGAGAATATAAATCAACTAAAGTAAATTCTCCCTTTAATAATTTCTTGCTTAAATCTGTTGCCTCTTCTTCGGAAATAGCATCTTTTGCTTTCTCTAACAAAGCTTCAAGATCTCCCATCCCCAATAAGCGTCCTACAAATCTTTTTGGGTCGAATTCTTCAAATGCATCAATTTTTTCTCCAATTCCAATGAATTTAACCTTGGCTCCTGTTATTGCACAAGCACTTAAAGCTCCTCCGCCTTTTGCAGTTCCATCTAATTTAGTAATAATTACTCCGGTAACATTGCATGTGTCATGGAATGTTTGAGCTTGTTTCTCTGCGGCCTGTCCGACATCTGCCCCCATAACAAGCAAAACTTCATTCGGGTTAACTAATTTATTTATTAATTTTAATTCAGTAATTAATTCGTCATTTAATGCATCACGCCCAGCAGTATCGTAAATAACTAAATCAAATTTAGCTAAATCTTTATCAAACTCTTTCAGAATTTTTGCAGGATCTTTTTGTTTTGGATTTCCAAATACAGCAACTTCTGCTCTTTCTCCAACCTGTTTTAATTGTTCAAACGCCGCAGGTCTCCAAACATCTAAAGAAATTAATGCAATCTTGTGTCCTCTTTTTTTGAAATATTTCGCTAATTTTCCTGCGCTTGTTGTATTGTGAACTATAATTCCATCTGCAATAAAACTATGATTATCTTCGACAGTTAAGTCATAAACATAATTAGAATCATTTTTTATTTTTGATAAAGATTTAACCGGTATCCAAGAAACATTCGAATATGCAAGACACTTCAATGTTTTAATCAAATTGAACTCATCTCCTTTTAATCTGTCGCAATATCCCTTTCCTTTTTGAGTCAACACAAGTTTAGTCGGCGAATTAGTAACTTCCGCAATCATGCCATTTTTCTTGAATTCTCCTATGAGTGAATTAAGCAAAGGCTGACTTATATTTGTTTTTTCTTGCAGCTTTGAGACCTCTTGATTTTTAATTAATCCAATGAGCTGAGAAAAGTTTCCTTTTTCTTTTGTATCGTAAACTGCAAGCATTTTTCTTAATTGTGTTCGAGAAATAATGCCTTTTTTTTCATAGAGACCATAGGAAGATACATATTTTTGAATTTGACCTATTGAATATCCTTTTGCTTCTCTGAATCTTTTTAAAATATCTCCGGCTGGAATCAGGTCATGTTTTCCATCTCCCTGTTTTAGTGTGATAATTTCATATTTTTCTAGAGCTCTTTTTTTCCTCTCTATTCTGATAGAAATATTTTCAAAAAAGTTTACCGTATGCCTTCCTTGTACATTTAATCGATAATACTCCTTCCCATTAATTGATTTTTTTCCATGAACACCTACGATATTGAACCTAAGCAATAAATGATGCAGTTGCTGCAGCAGAATTCTGCTTTCCGATGTAACTTCTATTTGCCTCTCTTTGGGTGAGAAATATCCATCACAATCAAAGTAAGCTTGGATAAATGAAGCGGTCGCATCGGAGGAAGCAGTTTGAATTAATGCAGGAATTTCTAAGAATCGTCCTTTTTTACCGATCGGAATTTTGAAAAGTTTGCTGATAAGCTCAACAAGTGTTATTGAATTCAATCTAATATTAACAAGTTTTTTTGTTCTCTTATCCTTTGTTATTGTTGGGATGACAGAGAACAAAGATTTTGAAAGGATTAGCATTCTCTCTATTATTTCATCATCTTCATTTGCCATATTTACACTTCCTTTAGATAAGTACCCGTCACCAATTATGTAACCAATGAACTCAGCAAATTCCGGAAGTAAAGAAGTTGGAAAGTCTACGAAATCAAGACTTTTTCTTATTTTAATCCTTATTTTGTCTTTTCCGGCCAGATTACAGAATGCTATTGGTACTTGACCTTTTTTTAAGTTAAGTGTGAACTTCGCATAATTTCTTGACCTGGACAAGGTTTTCAATGCTTCTTTAAGAGAACCATACTCTGAGATAATTTTTCGTTTGATGATGTTTGCTTCTTGACTATCAACAATAATATCGGCGTCAACTGAGTTCAAATTTCATTTAAAATCATTGAATTTTGAATCATGAACAATAGATGCCGGTATTGCAACATGATCTCCTTTCTCAAGTTCATCAGCCCTTTTTTGCTGCACGGCTCCATCACGCAATATGAAGAAGGGATGTTCTTGTGTTGTTTTGACATTGAAATTATTTCCATTATCAAGATTAACATTTATGAGATCTTTTGAATTTAATTTCCACAAGTTGGTGACTTTTTTCTTTTCAATGAGCAATGTTTTAGGATTGAATGAAGGAACAAATAGTTCATTATCGAGCGGTATGATATTTCCATCTTCGATATTTAATTCGCCTTTCTTTTGCTTGTAGTAATTATACAATTTCTCGGCCGTGACTGTTTGTCCGTTAGCAAGAAGTACATTACTGTCTTTGTGAACACATTTTCCGTTTCCAAATAATCCGACGAGCATTATTCTTGTCTGTTTTTTATCAATATTTATTACGGCTTTTTCTTCCCCCAAGAAATTAACTAACTCTTGATAAACAATATTTGTTAAATATTCTTTTTTAGTTAATCCGCCGGGAGGCTCTTCTTTTAATGCTCTCTGTTTTATCTTGTCGGTTAATTGAAGAACAAGCTTAACATTAACATCTCCCTTAAGAAGTGCCTTTTGTATCTCCTTAATAAGCTCATTAATGAGCCTTTCATCTACGAAGATAGCTTTGCTTATCTTGTTTAAAGTGTCCTTAAGAGTGTTCCCTAAGCCTTCTAATACCATGATAGTTCAATACTTCCTTATTTTATAAATTTACTTATAAATCACCAGAAAACACAACGCCCGGCTAAGCCGTGCGAGGATTACTTTACTGCGTAATCTTTATAAACAAACTAGCCTTAAAAACAACTATGGCGCAGCCCATAGTGAAGATAAGAGGTGTTAGCAAAAGCTTTGGCAAGAAGCTCGTTCTTGATAATGTTTCTTTAGACATAAATGAGGGGGAGATTTTTGGGATAATAGGCACTTCTGGGGCAGGTAAAACAACTTTGCTTCAAACAATGGTCGGATTCTATCCCGTAACTAAAGGAGAAATTTCTTACAAAAAAGAAGGAGTTGGAGCTTTAACTTATTTAACTTTAGAAAACAATCCTTCGATAAAACAAACAATTGGATTTTCAACTCAGTCTCCAAGTTTTTATGATAAACTAACAGTAAAAGAAAATTTAACATATTTCGCAAAACTTTACAACATTCCGGACCAATACCTTCAACAAAGAATAAAAAAAGTGATAGACTTAGTTGAATTAACCGGAGAAGAAAATACGTTAGGAGGGGAACTTTCTGGGGGAATGCAGAAAAGATTAGACATTGCTTGTTCTTTAATCCATGACCCTCAAATATTAATTTTAGACGAGCCAACCGCAGATTTAGATCCTTTATTGAGAAAGCATGTTTGGAAATTAATTAAAAAAATTAATTCACTAGGAAAAACAGTAATTATTTCATCTCATTTCTTAGATGAGATTGACGAGTTATGCAGCAGAATCGCAATTATTTATGATAAGACTGCTGCTCACATAGGAACGGCTGAAGAATTAAGGCTTAATTATTCATATGATAAGGAAGTTATCGTTAATCTTGAATCAAAAAATTATCCTAAGTTTGCTGCTCTTTTGAAAGGATTCCCAATGTCAAAAATGACTGTTAGAGGAAGTTCAATGGTTATTTATACAAAAGAGCCGGAATTAATACTTAAGAAAGTCATTGATATTTCCGAGAGAGAAAAAGAAAGCATATTGGATTTGCAAATTCAAAGACCAACGCTGAATGAAGTATTTTTATCCATTATACAGGGAGTAAAATGAAAAACGCTAAACCAAATGTTTGTCTGCACAATCGAGGCAAAGCCTCGCTGTGCCCATCTCGACAGGTCGAGATTGGGTTTCATCTTGCGGGCGATACTCAATGAAACTATTTACGATAATTGAAAAGAATTTTAAAATCTTCATTAGATCTAAGATTTCTGCATTAATTATCTTGCTAGGACCTTTATTGTTAGTTTCTCTTGTTGGAATGTCATTCAGCAACTCCCGTCTTCCCGGATTAAATGTAGGACTTCATTCTCCGACTTATAACGATTTTACTAATTCAATAATTGCGAAAATTGAGGAAAACAAATTCAATATAGAGAAATTTGAAACTAGGGATGAGTGTTCTGACGCAGTTAAAAAAGGAAAATCATCCATCTGTCTCGTTTTTCCAGAGAATATGGACAAAATAAACAATGAAGTTTCTTTCATAGTTGATTATTCTAAACTAAACCTTGTTTGGATTGTTGTCGATATTTTTACAACAAAAGTTTCTGAACGTTCGGATGAATTAAGAACAAGCTATACCAATGATTTGTTAAACAGAGTTGTTCAAACAAAGGAGGATTTGAACAAAGGAAAGGTTGATATTACATCAATAGGGGCAAAACAGGAAGCGGCAAAAACAAGTTCAAAAAGTGCAGTTTCTCTATTGGAAGAAATTAATATTGATACTAGCTTTGGGGAAGATGTTACTGCGGCTGATGCTAAAGCGAGTCTTGCAAGTATTAATTCCAAGATTAATTCAGCAAAATCAAAAATCACTTCTTCAAAAAGCGCAGTAAGCTCTTCAGCACTTTCTGATGACGATAAAACTGCAATAACTTCAGATTTAAGTTCTGCTTCAAGTTCATTAGCTGCTGCATTAACATATTTGGAAGGCAATGAAAGCACAAAATCATTGGATTACATGATAATGAGCCTTAATTCAGCTCTTACTAACGCCAAATCTCAATTAGAGCAGATAAAACAGAAGAAAACAGGAATTAAAGGCGATTTAATCATGATTGATGGAAGCATAACTGATTCGATTAAGGCAGCAAGTGATTTAGCTGCGTCAGTTGATAATATGGCGGCAAGACTACAAAATGTTCAAAGTTCTGATGCGGCTCAGATAATCAGTCCAATTAAGACTAAAATAGAGCCGGTAACCACTCCTGAAACGCATTTCAATTACTTATTCCCAACTTTAATTGTTTTAGTCGTTATGATTACTTCTATATTATTGAGTTCAACATTGGTTATGATTGAGAAAAAGTCAAAGTCTGTTTTCAGAAATTTCATAACGCCAACTAGTGATTTAATATTTAATTTGGGAACATTTGTAACCGCATTTATCGTTATTATTTTCCAACTTGCAGTATTTTTGCTCATCTCGGGGGTGTTCTTTGAAACAGATATTCTTTCTTCTTTAGGTTCAAGTGTTTTCATTTTATTGTTGATTTCAGCAGCATTCATATTATTGGGAATGTTTATTGGTTATTTGTTTAAATCAGAAGAAACGTATGTTTTGGCTTCCATTACTGTTTCAGCATTATTGCTGTTCTTATCTTCAACAGTAATGCCGTTAGAAAGTATTTCTGATTCAGTAAGAATATTTGCTTCATATACCCCATTTGTTGTTTCCGAGAATTTGCTTAGACAAGTTATGTTTTTCAACTTTAACTTAAGCTCTTTGGGGTTGGAGTTGTTAACTCTTGCAGTTTACATTATAGTATTTTATGGATTAATGGTTGCCTCTCAGAAGATTACGAGAGGACAAATTACATTAAAGAAGAAAGAAGAGAAGAAATAATTCTTTTAAAATGATTTCACAAACCAAGGCTTTAAAACAGTTAAAAGAACTCGAGAAGTTATCTAAAGAAGGAATTAGATTAGCAGCTGAAGAGTGGAGCAAGCCTTGGCAAACTTTGATTTCTACAATGCTTTCAGCAAGAACGAGAGATGAAACGACAATAAGAGTTTCTAGTGATTTGTTTAAAAAATATAAGACAGCAAGGGCTTTAGGGAATGCTACGATAAATCAGATACAAAACATAATTAGGCCAGTAAACTTTTTTAGGAATAAATCAAAGAATGTTAAGAATTGTGCTAAAATATTGGCAGAACAATTCAAAGGAAATCCTTCTCACGATTTCAATGAATTAGTTAAATTGCCAGGCGTAGGAAGGAAGACTGCAAATGTGTTTTTATCTGAATACGGAAAAGATGAAATTGGAATAGACACTCATGTTAATCATATCTCTCATTATCTCGGGTGGACTAAGGGAAAGAATCAAGAACAAGTTGAAACTGATTTAAAGAAGTTATTTCCAAAACAATATTGGGGAAGATTAAATAGAATATTAGTCAGATTCGGAAAGACGCACATGTCAAAGAAAAAGAAGAATGAATTGCTGGATAAAATAAGGAGGATTAAGTGAGTCTTATTTCAGAAGTTAAAAAATTGCAAAAATCAGGAATTAGAAAGAGAGTAGAGAAAAGACTATCCGAATTTTCTTCTTTCAAGAATAAATCTAACAACGAGTGGTTTTCTGAACTTTGTTTTTGTTTATTAACGGCTAATTCTAAAGCTAAAACAGCAATTGCTATTCAAAAAGAATTAGGACATGAAGGATTTCTTCATCATTCTTTAAGAGAAGTTACAGACTGCATTATTAAAAATAAACACAGATTTCATAATAATAAAGGCAAATTTATCGTTGAAGCGAGAAAATATAAGAATATTAAAGATATAATAACTAAAATCATAAAACAAGAGGGAGAAATTATGGGCAGAGAGTTCTTGGTTGAAAATGTTAAAGGACTGGGAAATAAAGAAGCTTCTCATTTTTTGAGAAACGTGGGTTATTTCGACTTAGCTATTTTAGACAGGCATATTTTGAATTTAATGGTTGAGAATAGAATGATAAAAGAGAAACCTAAATCATTGACGAAGAAAACTTATTTTGAAATTGAAAATAAGTTTATGACTTTGGCAGATAAGCTAAATATGTCTTTGGCAGAACTTGATTTGTATATGTGGTATATGAAAACAGGAGAAATATTAAAGTGAATAAGCAGGAGAATAAACCTTCTGCATATGCGCTCTCCAAACAAGCCTTGAGCCTTTTTCAAAGAAATCAACAAGTCCTTTTCCTTTCAATTCTTTCAAAACTCTGTGTGCGGTCATTCTTCCTTCGGCGGTTATTTCATAAAACTGTTCGCAGAATGGAATGTCTTTCGGGAAAGGTTTTTCCTGAACTTCTTTAAGTCTACTTCCGAACTTTTCTTGTGCTTTTTCAACTATTTTTCTGTAGTTAGCTAATGTGATGTATGGCAAATAAAACATACCTTTCTTAGTCATGTGTGGATCAACTTTTTCAATTGCTTCTAATGATGGACCAGTTCCGTCAGAACCGCCGCTTGGTATTCCCACATACCATGGAGATATTTTTGCGGCTTCTTTTGCCATTGCAGAAACATCGTAACTTATGCAGTCAAATTGTTCTCCGTTTAATGGTTCAAATAAATTTCCAACTTTAAATTCAATATCAGCATTGTTTAGTTTGGCATTTTGCTGTGCAAAATTTACTGACATTTGCATTATATCAACACCGACAACTCTTCCTGCTCCTGCTTTTTTTGCAGCAATTGCTATTGCGCCAGTTCCACATCCCAAATCAAGAAAAGAACATCCTGGATTTTGTTTTATGTAGTCATTTATTACGTATTCTGAGAATAATTTGGTTATTGTGTTGGGTTCAAATACTCCGTCTTCTGGAGTTGTATTTAAAAGGACGAGCTCCAAATCGCCAACTGGAAAAGTTTTTGTCTTCATCGAGCTTTAAGAAAATTACCTTATATATAAAATTTACCCAACGAACAATAGGCCGTACATTACCGTTATTCCTGCCACCATGGCTATTAACTGGGTAAATGCCGTTCTAAATGAGTACTTTTCTTTATGGAGTTCAGGAAGCAAATCAGCTCCAGCTATATATATGAACCCTCCAACTGTGAATGGGATTAAAAATGTGAACTGTTCAGTTCCAGCTAATGCCAAAACCAATATTGCTCCAACAACCGATGTTATTGCAGACAAAAAGTTGAATAATAATGCTTTTGATTTTGAATAACCGGAATATAATAATACCGCAAAATCTCCTATTTCTTGAGGTATTTCGTGCAGTAAAACAGCCAATGTTGTTGCTAACCCTATTTCAAAGCTTAGCAAGTAGCTTCCTGCTATAATCATTCCGTCAATTAAATTATGCAAACCATCTCCGACTAAATTCATTGTTGCCAAAGGTTTTTCTTTATGCTGCTGGTGTCCAGGATGATGACAATGATGCCATTGCACGAATTTTTCGATGACAAAAAACATAAGCAATCCCGAAAGTATGAACAATGAGGTATTTATTGCAAAACCTTTTTCTGCTATTTCTGGCATTAAATGAAGAAATACATCTCCAAATAAAGCTCCGGTTGCAAAGCTTACTAAAACATGAAGAATTCTGTTTAGTTTCTTCATTTTTATTGATAAAAATAAAACACCAATTAGAGAAACTAAAGAAACAATAACTACACTCAATATTGTGTTTGTCCAAACGTCTGACATAGTTATGAATTAATTTATTCTATTTAAAAACTTATTCATATCTCAGCGCATCAACCGGTTTCAACTTAGATGCTTGTTTTGCTGGAAAATACCCAGAAGCTATTCCAACAATTGTTGCAAAAGCAACACATCCCATAATGAGCCAAATTGGAAATGATGGTTTTAATAATGAAAATCCGCCGCTGGCAGCATCAGCTTCTCCGATTTTTGCAACAATAAACCCTAATGCTACTCCAAGAACTCCTCCAACAAAACCAAGAATTCCTGCTTCAAGAACAAATATGAATTTTATGAAGTTATTTCTTGCTCCGATAGACTTCATTATCCCAATCTCTTTCGTTCTTTCAAGCACTGCAGTATACATGGTGTTCATTATGTTAACAAATGCAACAATCATTGAAATAACCGCGATCATAACTAACACTGAATTAATTATTGTAATAATGTTGCTAAAAGTTTGCAGTGCAT
>JBBSYT010000107.1:0-15983 GCA_038045085.1 Nanobdellota archaeon | reverse complement strand
AACACACTTTCTCATCGATACAAAACATGCCGGAATAATGTATCCTGAAGCAATCAAAGTTGCTAAAAAAATAACTTTTTCAACATTAAAGTGAGCATTTGGATTTACTGACTCAAACAACATAGGGAGCATTTTTTATACTGCAATGCAGACTGTCCCAGTTTTTCTTCCAAATATTATCAACAAAGAAAAGAGACCTTGTTTAATCCCTCTTGCAGTAGATCAAGATCCTCATTTTAGAATAAGTAGAGATGTTGTCGAAAAATTAGGACATCATAAACCGGCGATAATCCATGCAAAATTTATGCCGCCGATTACTGGTTCTGAAGGGAAGATGAGCAGCACAGATGATAATGCTGCAATTGCTTTAACTGATTCTCCTGATGAAGTTAAGAAAAAAATAAATAAATACGCATTTTCTGGCGGAAAAGACACTCTTGAAGAACATAGGAAATACGGCGGAAACCCTGATATTGATGTTGCATATCAATGGTTGCGATATTTTGAATTCGATGACAAAAAATTAAAGAAAATACATGACGATTATAAATCAGGAAAATTGCTTAGTGGAGAGTTAAAAGCAATCTGCATAGAAAAAATAAATGAATGCTTGAAAGAACATCAAAATAGAAGAAAAGACGCCGCAAAACAGCTTGCTAAGTTCATTTACAAGGGGCTCTGCAGAAAATAGAAAATAACACCGCGTCAGCTCGGCTTGTTATGCTGATTTATATTGCATTTTCCCATCTGGAATCTCGGAAAATGCTATATTCTTTAACACTCGGAAGCCTCGCAGCAAGACGGCGGAGTTATTTTCTACTGAGCCTTTACAAGGAATAAATTTAAAAAGACTTACTTCTAAATACATGTTATGTTCGCAGACACAAGATTTGCACCATTGCCGGGCAGTATGATGGGCTTAGGAATTTTAGGGTTTCTAATCACTACAATATATGCAAATATTTTGGGAATTTCCTGGACTTTTACATTAGATTTGTTTTTTTTGATTCTTTTCATAGCGGCATTTCTATCAATGCATTATGGCCCATTGCCAAATGAAAGATTGTAGAAATTTGCACCTCGGCCAGATTTTATTCTTAATAATTTCTAACTAAGAAGCGTTTATTCTAGAACTCTTTCTTTTCTTCTTTTAATGCTGAAGGCGAACCGCCGCCGTGCCATGTTAACCTCGGTCTCATCTTCATAGGATACATTCTTTCATTAGTATCATCAAATACGATTGCAGAACCTTTATCTGAGGGAAGATTATCTAGCTGCGTAATTAGTCCTTCTCTCATGTAACTCTGCATTAACGTTCCTAACGCGTCAACATCAAGTTTTGCGGTAATTCTGTGTGCAATAACCGTATCTGCTTGAGTTAAAACATCGGTATGTATTTTTCCTGGCTGTTGCGTAGCAAGAACTAATGAAATTCCAGGTTGCCTTCCTTCCCTTAATATGGTTATTAACGGAGCGGAAGCGACAGTCTTTCCAACAACAGGAAGAAATTCGTGAGCTTCATCAATTATCAACCAAACCATTGGGAATTCCTGTTTTTTCTTTTTTTCTTCTCCAAAATAATGCACAGATTCATGAATTTCATTATATTCTTCAAACTTTCTTGCAATCATTCTTTCAATAAATAATTTTTGCGCAATTAAACCAATAGCCAATGATTTGATTCCCCATCCGCCAGGCATTGTTGCATATGCAGAAACATCAAGAACAGTAACTTGTCCTCCTTTAACTATATCTTTTATTTCTGTTCCTTTAGTATCAAATAATCCCCATGCTTTGGCGCTTACAAATAAATTAGAAACGGCAGCTCTTATATGCACTTGAGATGTTTTGTCTTTCAAGACTTCTTTCTCAATTTCATCCAATGAATAATTTTTACCGCTTTCTTTTAATATAGTTATAACTTTTTGAATTAACACTCCCATTTCCGAAAATTGGTCAACTTCAAATGTTAAACACCAGTCAATCGCATCAAGTTCATTTGGTCTTATTGAAAAAGGATAATCTGTTGGAATTCCTTTTTCTTTATAATCTTTGAACCATCCGGTTGGAGTGTAAATTTTAACATCAAGTCCTTTTCCTTCGAGCCCCCAGTCTCTTAATAATCCTTGGTCTTTATCATTTTTATATTTCATTGTCCAGTAAATTCCCATAGTGTCTAAAATTACAACAGAAATATTTGTCTTGATTTCGTCTGGCATATCGGCAACCCCTTCAGCCATAACTCCCATTGTGTACGATTTTCCCGAACCTCTTTTTCCTACTATGAGTACAACATGGGAATTCACAACATCGAGGTAAATTTCATTTGACAAAGAAGTAACCTGCCCCATTTTAACGTATTGCTTTCCAAGAAATACTGAACCTTTTGTACCGAGCTTTTCCCTATCTTTTTTGGCACGACCTATTATAACATCGAATGGCATAGCTCAAAAAAGCCGAATTTTCATTATAAATCTTTCTAAAAAATACACTCAAAATGTTTATAAACACGTAATTGTGGGAGTATTTATGAAGAAAAAACATAGTGTCAAAAAGCATGCAAGAATCTCAAAATCAGTGAAGAAGCCAATAATTCTCTCAGTATTAGTTATTTTGATAATAATCGCGGCAGTTGGTTACTTGTTTTTTAAAAACGATGCAGCCGCAACCGTTAATGGAGAAAAAATATATGAAAAAAGAATAGATGCCATTTACAATTCATTGCCTGCTGGTTCAAAAATTTCAAAGGAACAGATATTGCAGCAAACTATTGATTTGAAGATACTCGCAAACTATGTGGAAGAGCAAGGTTTCGGATTAAGTGACGCAACATTTGAATCCGAGTTTAGGAAATTTCTCTTGGAAAATGGAGAGTCATCTGAAGATTTTGAAAAAAATCTTGCTTTGTGGGGAGCAACAAAAGATGATTTCAAGGAATCGATGGAAATTTCAATATTCATTAAAGGGGTTTTAGAGAATAATAACGATGCAGCACGTCTAATTATTGACCGTGAACGTCCAAATGCAAGCATAGTTATTTACTCAAAATACCAATAATTTATATATCTTATTTAGCCCTTATTTTTATGCAAGAATTAAACGCTTTTGACGTATCTAATTTAGTGAAAGAATCTCAGATTTTGACAGGTGGGAAAATAAATAATATATATCAGATCGATAATAAGGATCTTTACCTTCAAATTTATGTCAACCAATCAAAGCAACTTCTAAGAATTATTTCTGGGAAGGCTTTTTTTATAACAAAACATAGACCGGAATTTCCTGAAAATCTTCAAAGGTTTTGCTCTTATTTAAGGAAATATCTTTTAAATGCGAGAATAAAAGAAATTAAACAAATAGATTACGAGAGAATCATAAAAATTGTATTCGAAACTAAAAGCGACAATTTTGAATTAATTGCTGAACTATTCGGAAAAGGAAATATACTTTTAATTAACAATAATAAGATATTATCGGTTATAGAAGAGCAAATTTGGGCAGATAGGAAGTTAAAAGCAGGAGAAACTTATTCATATCCGAAAAGAGAAGAATCAAAAGAAATGTTTGAAAAACAAAAGCAAAAGGGCTCAAATACAACAATGAGTTCTCTTGATGAAGAATTTTCAAAAACAGTTCAGCCAAAAGCAGAAACTGCAAAGAAAAAAGAAATTCAAAGAATTAAAACAATAATAGAAAAACAGACTGAACAAATGGAAAAGGCAGTCAAAGAGGCAGAATTAAACAAGAGAAAAGGAGAACTTATTTACACTCATTATGCAGAGCTAAAGGAAAAAATAAGTAAAACTGACAAAAAAGAAAGAACGTTGAAGGTGATTTTAGAATGAACATTTTTTTAGATAGATATAAACAATTAGGGCAAGACATAGTGCCGGAAAAGATCAAAATAGTTCAAGCAATAAGAGTAAACACTCTGAAAATGAAAGAAGAAGAGCTTCTGAAAAGAATGAAAAAAGAAAATGTTGTTTTAGTAAAAATACCATTCCTTGATTTTGGTTATTATGTTCAAAGCACCAATTTTTCAGTTGGAGCAGCTTCAGAGCATTTATTCGGGTATTATTATGTTCAGGAAACTGCCGCCCAAATTCCCGTTCAAATACTAAATCCAAAAAAAACTGATGTTGTTTTAGATATGTCTGCCGCACCGGGAGGAAAAACAACACAAATTGCCCAGTATATGGGGAATGAAGGTGTTATTGTTGCATTGGATATCAATAATTTACGTTTATTCTCGTTAAGAAACAATATTGAACGAATGGGGGTAAAAAATACAATAATTTTCCAGAAAGATGCTAAATTTGTTTCAGATCTGGGAGTTAAATTTGATAAAATCCTTTTAGATGCCCCGTGTTCTGGTAATTTTGCAGTAGATAGCAAATGGTTTGACAAAAGAAAACTCGAAGATATTAAAAATTCATCTAAAATACAAAAACATTTTTTTGCAGCTGCAGTTGATGTCCTTAATGATGACGGAGAACTTGTTTATTCAACTTGTTCTTTAGAGCCAGAAGAGAATGAACTGGTAGTTGACTGGGTTCTTACTGAATTTCCAAACCTAAAACTTGAAAAAATTGATATTCCTATTGGCGATGATGGGCTAATCGAGCCATTCGGAATTAAATTAAACAAAAGCATTAAAAATACAAGACGTTTTTGGCCCAATAAGACAAATACGCAAGGATTTTTTATAGCGAAATTTAAGAAAACAAAATGAAATTAGATTTCAAAAACGAAATAAAATTTTTTTACAGAGCTTTAATAGGTTATTTTTCATTTTTTGGAAGTTTTGTCTTTTGTGTTTTAGCGTTCATCTTGTTTTTAATATTAAATCAAAAAGAATTTGCAATTAAATTTGCATTTGCAGCCGCGATTTCAATGACTCTTGAACATTTGATTAAATTTTTTCATCCAGTTATAAGGCCGGACAATAAGTCAGTAAAACCTCGGGCGTTGTATGAAGCGTTTCAGGAAAGAGCATCATTCCCGAGCGGACATTCAGCTATTGCTGCAGTTTTCACAACTTTGCTTCATTTACACTACGGGATGATAACACTCACTTATTTGTTTGTTTTCATTAGTTTAATGGTCGGAGTTTCAAGAATTTCTCTTAAAAGGCATTATTTGAGTGATGTTGTGGCGGGTTATGTTTTGGGCATTATTATTGGTTATTTGATTTAATCGTCTTCAAATTCAACTATGTTAAAAACTTTATATCCTGCTTTTTCTAATTTCTTTTTTCCGCCCAAATCAGGTAAATCGATAATAAAACTACATTCAACAATCTCTCCACCTAGTTTTTTAATTAGATTACATGCAGCAATCGCAGTTCCGCCTGTAGCAATTAAATCATCAACTAGCAAAACTTTGTCCCCTTTGGAAATTGCGTCTTTATGAATCTCAATTTTATCTTTTCCATATTCAAGAGAATATTCTTCAGAAACTGTTTCTGCAGGAAGTTTTCCGGGCTTTCTAATTGGAACAAACCCAACTCCCAGTTTGTGGGCTAAAACAGAACCAGTAATAAAGCCGCGAGATTCAATCCCTGCAACCAAATCAATCTTCATTTTTTCATATCTTTTTGTTAGAAGTTCAATCATTCGATTATAACCCTCTTTATCTTTTAATAGAGTTGTAATGTCTCTAAACATAATTCCTTGTTTTGGCCAGTGGGGTACAGTTCTTATTTTGGATTTGATTAGGTGCGGCATTTTATTTACCTTTAAACGGATAAATTACTTCTTTATTTAAGTTTTTCCATTTTATTTATTTGCGGAAGAAAACGATATTCTTTTATTAATTTTTTATAGTCCTTCGGAACTAATCCATAACTTAGATCCATTCTGATTTGACAAGGCGTTTTCATTCCATATATCCATGTTCGATATGTTTCCCAATTCATATCCATTTCTTTGGCAGATCCTCTGAGGCTTTTTTTGCTATTTGACCAGTGTCTCAAAACTTCCCAATATTTTTCTTTGTCATGAGCTTTGCAAAATTTAAGATACTCAATTGCTTTTTTTAGTTTTTGTTGTTTGTATCCAATTGAAAATCCGATTAGATTACGGTATTTTTCAAGATTTTCTAAAAGTGATATAATCAACTTGTCAGAGCCAATTCTCTTTTTGACATATTTACTTTGTATTTCCAAATCCCAAAGGAGAGACTTTATCTGCAGAAGCATTTTTTCATTATTCTGTGTTAAAACTATTTGTCTTCTATTCTCAATAAGATCAACGCTTCCTTCAGAATCAAAAAATCCTCTTAAAAATCTAGCTTTGATTTTATTATCTCCTCCCAATATAAATTCAGGAATTTCTTTGTTGCCATTAGTTAATCTGATAATTCTTTGAGTGAGTAATGTACTATTGGCATAACAATTATAATAATATTTGTTGTCTAAAGTGGTATTTATTCTATATGTTTTTTCAACTAATCTTTTAAAATTAAGACAAAAATCTAATTCTCTAACTCTCAAGCGTATTGATCTTTTATTATGCATTATATTTCCATCACCGAGCATTATTCCGATTATTTCAGATTCTGCCAAAATATCATCATAACTTGACGGATAATGTATTCTCTTTAATACTCCCCGTTTTGTTATTTTAGGATTCATTTTAATCACCTCCTTTAAAAATTTCTTTTCAATCTTTATAGTAACTTTTAAGAAAATATCCTTTATAAGTCTTGGGTCGACTTGTCCTGTGGTCTACTTAATCTCGGGTATTGTGGCAATCAGCAAACTAGTGACTTTAGAAACATTTGCTTTAAAAACTTCTAAAATTGCCTCCCAACTCACAGATTCCTCGGTTTCCAACCAGCAGTCATAATCTGTACTCATCGCAATTACTGCATAAGGAATTCCTGCTTCATTAGCAAGAGAAGCTTCTGGCGCAATTGACATATTTATTATGTCTGCACCCCAAGTTCTAAACATCTTGGATTCTGCTTTAGTTGAAAATCTCGGTCCTTCAATTGTAATTACTGTTCCCTTTTCATGATGTTTTAAATTCAATTTTTTGCACGATTCAATTAATAATTTTCTAAGTTCTTTTGAGAATGGTTCAGCCATTGGGGCATGTTGTGGTTTATGCGGTTCAAAAGAATCATGGAACGTTATTGCCCTATGTCTTGTAAAGTCTATGAATTGATCAACGATAACGAGATGTCCTCGTCCTATTTCTTCTTTTAATGAACCAACTGCTGTTGTTGCTAAAATGTGTGTGCAGCCCTCTTGTTTTAGTGCATCAATGTTGGCTCTAAAATTTACATGAGTTGGCGGAATAGTATGTTCTCTGCCATGTCTTGCTAATAAAACAATATCGATTCCCTTTATCTTTCCAACCTTCAATGGAGAAGAGGGTTTTCCGTAGGGAGTAATTACTTCAATATCTTTAGCATCTTCAAGTATTTTCGGATTGTCCAATCCTGATCCGCCTATTATGCCGATTTTAACGATAATTGCACCTCAAACAGGAAAAAGAGACCATGTTTATATACCTTTTCCAGTTGAGATTGCCTAATTATCTTAAGCTTTATAAACAGCAAATAAATCTCAAAATATATGGTTGATTTGAAACGAGCTTCCAAAAATACATATGAAACCGTAGTTAAAATTGCATTGCATTATAAGCCAAAAAAAATTCTTGACATAGGATCTGGTAAAGGGGGGCTTATTGAACAATTATACGATGCCGGACTTAATGTTACTGCGAGTGATATGGATACTGAGCAGTTCAAAGTTCCGAATGTAACATGTTTAAAAATAGATTTAAATAAAAAGTTTATAGTTCCTGGTAAATATGATTTAATCACTTGTACGGAAGTAATAGAGCACGTAGAGAATCCTAAGAAATTATTAGTTGACGTATACAATCTTCTTGAAAAAAATGGAATTTTTATTTTATCAACACCCAATAATCAAAATTGGTTTAGCCGATTATATTTTTTATTTACAGGGGAGTTACCAATGATAGAACCTCATCCAGACCATATATCTCCGATCTTCACAGGGCAGTTAACAAAACTCATTAGTGGTTTGTTTAAGCTAGATGGAATTCAGTTCAATAGATCGGTTGTACCGTTAATACATATAAATTTGCCAATTAAAAATCTGTTTTTTGGGCAAAATCTCATTTTCATTCTAAGAAAGATTTAGATATTCCGCAACATACATTTAAATAATGGTTAATTTAATTTATCGCATGCAAATTTACATTATTGGGGGCGGGGTAATCGGTAGCGCAGTTGCGAGAGAAATAAGGCTAAGAAACCTTTCTGAAGTTGTTGTTCTTGAAAAAGAGGAAAATATTGTGACACATGCCAGCGGAAGAAACAGCGGGGTTATCCATTCCGGAATAAATCAATTTCCAGGCTCAATAAAAGCAGAATTTTGTTTAAAAGGGAGCCGTGAACTTAGAAAATATTGCAGCGAAAAAAATATACCATTTAAAGAATGCGGAACAATTGTCACTGCTAGAAATAAACAAGAAGAATTTGTTCTATATACTTTACTTGGGATGGGAAGACAGGTTGGTGTTCCAAATATTGAAATAATAAACAAGAGTAAATTGGCAGAAAAGGAGCCGGCTGTAAACGCATCTCTTGCTCTTTTTTCACCGACGGGGGCAGTTGTTAATAGTCAAAAATTAGTAGAAACTTTAGCAGACGAGGCTAAATCTCTTGGAGCAAAATATAAATTTGGAGAAAAAGTTATATCTATCGAAAAAAATAACATTGCAACACAAAATACCAAATTCCATGCAGATTACGTCATAAATTGCGCAGGACTTTATGCAGATAAAATTGCACATATGATGAACGCCGGTGAAAGATATTTCATTGTTCCTTTTAGGGGGGAATATATGGAAGTTAATAATTTACCAATCAGGACAATGGTTTATGCAGCTCCAGATTTGAATTTTCCATTCTTGGGGGTTCATTTTACCAGGTCCATTGACGGAAAATTATTAGCTGGGCCATCTGCATCTTTGGCATTTGGAAGAGAAGCTTATGATAAACAAGTTGTTGTAAGAGAAACGGCTGATATGCTTTTATCACAAAACTTTTTAAGATTAATTTTAAGCAAGAAATTCTTGAAATTGGCAGTACATAACACAAAACTATCTCTGTCTAAAAAAGCATTTATGAGGGAGATTAGTTCTTTATTGAAAGCACCAATTTTGGATAAAAATATTATTCCGCACAAAGCTGGAATAAGAGCTCAAATTGTTTCTACAGATGGTAAGATGCTTGATGATATTTTAGTAGAACATAAGGATAATTCCACACATGTATTAAACGCCGTATCTCCAGGAATGACGTGTTCTTTAGCTTTTGCGGAGCATATTGTTGGTGAAATTGCCGAAAGAATAAAATAAAAGGTGGACAGCTTTCTGTTTTTCCCGTACATAAGTACAGTACCGAACAAAACGGAAGCCTTCTTAACTGCGGAGTTCGAAATGGGATCCGGTGAACCAGGCTCCTATGACCGTCCATGATTATGGGTAACCAGGTCATTTATAAAGGTTTTGATAAGGTAGATGTTTATTCTATAGCTTTGCTAGATAACCTTTTTAAAAGGCGTTCTAGTCAGATCACTAATGATGGGTAAGTTAATCTCTTTTATCGGCATGGATGGTGCCGGCAAGACATCTTTAGTTAATCTACTTAAAAAAGAGCTTGAAAAAAAGAACTATTCTGTCAAGATTGTTTACGCAGGACGAGGTAAAAGCAATATACTCCCTATTCAGCTTTTTGGTAAAATATATAGGAAATCCGGCGGCAGTGAATCCAATGTTCCAATAATTGGTAAAAATTTTGAGAGGATAAATATGATTCATACAGTTGCTGCACCAATTTTTGCTTTTGATATGTTCCTACGTTATCTTTTTATAATTCTTCCAAGCCAATTAAAAAATAATTTCGTTCTTACCGATCGTTATTCAACTGATATACTTTTAATGAATAAAGTTCCCGGTTTGCTGAAGCAGCTTCTTTATTCTTTTTTTCCAAAACCAAACAAAGTATTTTATATTTATAATACAATAAAAATTCTTCACAAACGAAAACCAAACCATTCTATTAAAGATTTGAAAAGACAAGAAAAAATATTCAAGAAATTACTTCCAAAAATAAATGCTGAAAAAATAAAAAATGACAGTCTTAGCAAATCAGTAAGTAAAATATTGAGGGCAATATGATGAAATTAAGCAGATTATTCAAAGATTTTGCATGGACTTCAATATTTGTGGTATTCGGCGCTTTTCTAGGATATGGGATGAGAATATTATTCGCAAGAAATCTTTCTCCGAGCGATTATGGTTTATTTTATTCTGTTGTAAGTTTTTTCGCATTGTTCAGTTTATTCAGAAGTTTAGGAATGACGGAAAGTTTGGTGCATTTCATACCAAAATATACTGCTGTCAAAAATTGGAATAAGCTTAGAAGTTTAATAAGGTTTGTTTTTAGCATACAGTTATTATTAAGTTTTATTTTTTCACTTTTGTTTTTTATATTTGCAAAAAGTATTGCAGTTAATTTTTTCCATATCGAAAGTGCTGCTTCGCTCATTCGTCTGCAGGCCATTACTTTTTTTGTAATAGGTATTGTTGAAATTCTAGTAAGTATATTTAGGGGGTTTCAGAATCCAATATTTGCATCATTGTACGATCCAATTAGGTTGCTTGTAGTAGTTGCACTTTCTATAATGTTTCTTAAATTAAAAATATTTCACATTGACAATCTGTTTTTAGCTTGGCTTTTAAGCTATGCTGTGCTTGCCGTTTTATATTTTATTCAATTATATCTTAAATATAAGAAAGTATTTTTATTTTCAATTAAAAAAGAAAAATCTGTCGTAAAAGATATAATCTCTTATTCGATTCCTCTCATGCTCGGCGTTGGAATACAGATTATTTTTGCAAGAATTGATGAATTAATTTTATTATTTTTCAAAGGAACTGTGCAAGTTGCATTATATGAAATAGCATATCCTGCATCCCAGCTGATGACGATTCTTGTCTCTCCATTTTTATTTATTCTGTTTCCGTTGGTATCTAAATTATACTTTGAAAAGAATAAAGAAGGAATCAGAAACATACTTCAGATGATATATAATGCGGGGTTATTTTTTGCAGCACCACTCACTTTACTTCTGTTTTTTTATCCAGAAATAATAATAAAACTTCTTTTTTCATCAAAATATCTCGAGGCAAGCATGGCGCTGCAGGTAATGACGATCGGTACTTTCTTTTCGATGTTTAGCAACATAAATCTTAATGTACTTTCGGGTATAGGAAAAATAGCGACAAGGACAAAAATACTATACGCAATTGGAATATTTAATGTAATATTAAATCTTATTTTAGTTCCAAAATTTGGATATATGGGTGCAGTTTTTGCAACATCTTCTTCATTTTTCCTGCTTTGGTTTTCTAGTTATGCGGCATTTTCAAAAGAAGTTCCGGGATTTAAGCTCAGTAAGTCACATCTTTTAAGAATTTTATTTTGTTCTTTTGTTTTTATGTTTTTAGTTATTTTTTTGAAGAAAATATTAATTTTGAATATGTATTTTGAAGCGGCGCTTATCATGTTTGTGAGCTTTACTGTCTATTTTGTACTTGGGATATTCGTTTTTAAAATAATCAATATTAAAGCGGTCAAAGAAATGATTGGTGAAATTAGAAAATGATTGCAAAAAAATATAGTGATTTTATGAAGGGACTTAACAAGATCAAGATAGAGTGGTGTTTGATCAAAGATTACGACTATCTTCTGAGAACAGGATATGATAATGAGATTGATTTGATTGCACATGGAAAAGATAGAGATAAAATAAGAAAGTTGGGAAGAAGTCTCGGCTGGAATGAATCTGCCCTTAATTCTGCAAATACCCATCTTATTTTCTGGAAGTTTGAAGGTTTGAAACCATTTAGGATTGATGTCCACTTAGATAAAGCGCTTGCAACAGCAGTTCCTTGGCTGAAAGCAAAAGACATCTTGAGAGATAAACTCAAAAAGGGAGAGCTGTGGATTGCTTCTCCAAAATATGAGTTGGCTTTGCTTATTATGGGGAGTTTGAGGGGGAGAAAACCAAAACCATGGAGGATTAAACGAGCAAAAGAGCTTATCTGCTATCTAAACGAAGCTAAACACTTGCTCGTTACTCACCTAACAAACACACAAGTTGAAAAATATTCTGAATATTTAATTAAAGGAAAAATCATGAGTTTATCTAGGTTGAAAAGACTTGGTTTGGTTGGGATTGTAAGAAATATGATTTTACTTCCTCAACTCTCGATTTGCAGAATATTTAAACCAGCAAAAGTTGTATTTGTTTCTAATAAACTCGAAAAACAATTATTTAATTTACTCGTTAACGCAAAATTAAATGTTAAAAAGGCAAATAATCCGATTTTAAGGTGGTTTTCAGACGTTATAATTAAAATTAATAATAAAAACAACGAAACCGATATTAAAAAAGTAATTTCCAATCTTAATGGTGAAAACGATGTATATTGAATTTTATGGGTTGCCGGGCACAGGGAAAACAACTTTTGCTGAACTTAAAAATAGGTCATTAAATATAGATGCCGAACAAAAATATAGTTTAGAGATAATATTTAAAACGTTTTCCTCGCAGTTTAAATTCAAAATTCTTGTTTTGAAGAAATTAGTTACAAGTTTTAATTTATTAAAATACGTATTTAGGAGGCCTTTGCATTTTGCAGGGTTTATGAAAGCTATGTTCGTTAGGTTCCTTGTTGCATCTAGGCACGAAAATAACGGTTATTTTATTTCTGATCATGGTTTGATACAAACCTTAAGTCAGAATCCTTATGTTTTAAAGGAACTTCTTAAAGATAAAAGATTTACCTTAAAAGTTTTAAGTTTATTTCCAAAAACTGCGAATTATATTTATCTAAAATCTAAACTTGCGTTAACATTAAAACGAACATTGAAAAGATCCAAACGATATGAACATTCATACGACTATCTTTTAGACTGTCAGACTTTCTTCGAATATGTAACAAAAATATTTAAATCAAAGACTATTTCAACAAATAATGTTAGGAGTAAAGTTAAAGCAGATTTGGATAAGGTGTTAAGACGATGAGTCAATTAACGGCAGAATATGTTAAAAAAGAATATAATCGTCAGATTAAAGAGGATTATAAGAATAACTACGAGCATAAGCGATGGTTTAGTACTCCTGAGTCTAGGTTGGGTTATGTGATGCACAAAGCCTCTCAAAGACAGCATACAAAAGACATTAAATTCGGAAATTATCTGGAATTCGGTGTTGGTCCAGGAACATGGACAAAAATGTTTCTTAATAAAAATGGAAACTTTACATTAGTTGATATTTCAAAAGAAATGCTTAAATTAGCAAAAGAAAATCTTAGTAAGAATAAAAATATAAAGTTTATCGTGGGTAACATATTAAATCTAAAATCAAAAAACAAATACGATTTTGTTTTTTCATCTAGAGCAATAAAATACATTCCTAAAAAGGAGAAGTTATTTAAAATAATATATTCCTCAATGAAGGAGGCTGGTTCTTGTGTCATTATCAATCAGTCTTGTGATACGATTATGCAAAGAATTGATAGATTATTCAGGGTAAAATCAAAAGAAACACTTCATCAAGGCGGAATAACGATAAAAGACTTGAAACAAATTTTGATTAAAGCAGGATTTAGAGATATAGAGCTATTTCCTGTAGAAATTAAAGTCGGTATTCCTGGCTTAATTATTTTTAAACAGGTAAGTCAGTTAATCTGGAAACTATTTTATAAATATGAGTTAAATTGGTTAAGCACTTTGCTTTCTGGAAGCTATTTAATCAGAATGAAGAAATGATTATAAACTTTTTATAATTGGATGGTAGTTTCTTTTTTTGTTTAATAGGTGTAATTCATAAAACTTCACTAGTAGAAGCATCACATAAAGGTAACAATTCACCAAAAATCCATATCTGCTATTCTTTATTGCCGGGTCATTTAAAGCTCCTTTCAAATAACTGTATTTTTTATACTTTATTTCTTTGAACATAGAGTTCAGAAGTTTAAAATTTATGTTTTTTCTTTTGCTAAACGAAACCAATTTGTCAAACATATGAAATTCCGAATTATTCACAATTGCGACAATCATATCGTATTTTTTATAATCTTTTTTAATTCCTTTCAAATCAAGCACCGATACAATATTATTGTTTGTTTTCAGTTCGCTATATAAATAATCAATAAATTCTCTATAATTATAGTTATATACTGCTATTTTTTTATTTTTTATTTTCGATATGTCTGATTTCTTATACGCCTCTTCAATTAGTTTGAATGAAGTATTTCTCGCTTCTTTTTCTGTTTTTATGTAAAATTCTTTTAATTGCTTTGGTATTTTTTGGATATTCCTTTCATATTCAACAAGAAATACTTTGTCTTTTCCGACAATTCTTGTTTTTCTATGATTTTGGATGGAGAATCTGCTGTCCGTTCTTAATATTCGTTCATTGAAATGATTTATAGTTTTCTCATTACTCATTTCTATTAGTAGTTTTAATGACTCAGCTTTTTTATTCTCGCATGAATATTTAATATTCAAATAGTCAAAAATTGTTTCAAACATGTCGAAAAGTCCGACGTGTACTTCTACTTCTTTTCCTTTCACTTCAGATAGCGACGATGGTAACTTTATGTTTAAGTTCGCTTGGCTTGTGTTCTCATCAACATAAAAAGAGTGTGTTCTAGGTTGTAATGCCCAACCAAGATAATGAAATCTACCATAATCAACATATCCGTGATCAGAAGACAAAATAACAAACGAATCATCATATAACTTTTGTTCTTTTAGATATTCTAATATTTTTTTGACATAGTGGTCTGTATCACTGTTGCTTCCTGTATGTATGAATACAAAATTTGATTTTTCTTTATCGAACTTATTGTTCATGATATACATAAATTCTTCAAAACTTTCTTTTGTAGTTGCTAAACCAGATTTAATGCCGATGTGTGAATTCAACAATTTAAATAAAGTTCTTCCTGCTCCAATATCATAAATCGTTGAATTAATATTATACCCTTCTTTTTCTAACACATCTACATAAGTTGGATAAACGAGGCCTTTTTCAAGAAGATAAGTAAAATCAGGATAAAGTTCCGAAGTAAATCTTCCCGTTAAAATAGAGATCATTGACATAAGTGTTGCTGAACCAGAGGAAATTGCTGTGTTGAATCTTATTGATTCTTTGTCAAATTGGTAATATACCTCAAATCTCCCATACTTATCTTTTCCCGGTTTGTTCCTTGTTCCGTCTGTAAGTATCCAGAATATGTTAGGTCTCATATATACCCCCATTTGTTTATGATTTAAAAATCTTTCCTTCTACAAAACCTTCAAACCGATGTTTTAGAGGATTACAGCCTCTAAAGGCCCAATTAAGTAATCCATAAACTTAATAAATGACTTCAAGTTCAAATCGCGAAGGGACAACAAATGAAAAAAGTTTATGTCGGTATGGCTGCTGATCTAATACATCCGGGGCATTTAATAGTAATAGACGAAGCAAGAAAATTGGGCGAAGTTACGATTGGGTTATTAACAGACCAAGCGATTGCTAGTTACAAACGTCTTCCTTTTTTACCTTTCGAGCAAAGAAAAATAGTTATCGAAAATATAAAAGGAGTTTCGGGGGTCGTTGCACAAGAAACGCTCGATTATGTTCCTAATTTATTAAAACTAAAACCAGATTACGTTGTTCATAGTGATGATTGGAAAACGGGCGTTCAGAAAGAAACAAGACAAAAAGTAATCGATGCTCTTGGTGCATGGGGAGGGCAACTTGTTGAGCCAAAATACGATTATGATCTTTCTTCTTCAACAAAATTAAACATGGCCTTGCGTGAAGTAGGAACAACACCGGAAATTAGAATGAAGAGATTAAGAAGGTTGTTGCAGGCTAA
>JBBSYT010000106.1:0-1176 GCA_038045085.1 Nanobdellota archaeon | reverse complement strand
AACGTCAGCAGCTAATTTATAAATTGGTACGGCATCAATCCACCTTTCTTCATTATTAAGTGTTAATTTTTAAAGCTATAATTTTCCGAATAGAAAAGCATATGGTACATATCCATTAATGCTACGCAGGAGCACCAGTTATTACTTGAACAGTTTTTGCAAGCAATATCCTTATTTTTCTTGTATAGAAATGATAATTGTAGTGGTATTATTTCTTCAGAAAATATTTCGGGAACACGTCCCATCAACCATCTGCTTTTGCTCGTTAGAAGTGGGCATGGATAAACCTCAAATTTTTCGTTTATGCTAACTCGGTTTATTCCTCCGGTACAGGTAAGTCCGTCCTCTTCCGAGACTGCGATTTCAGTACTCGATTTTTCAGAAAAATTTTTTATCTGCTCAATGACCCTGATATAATCCTTGTAGTTAACACAAAGTTCTTTGTTAAGAAATCCTCTACCCAGTGGCATAAACTGGCTGATAGCGACCTTTTCGACGCCAAGTTCTGTAAGGAATTTCAGGAAGGCTTCGGATTTTTCAATATTATAATTGTTTACGGAAAAGCTGATTGTCAAATTTCTTTTTTCTTTAATAAGTAAAGATATCGTTTCAAGTGTTTTTACCCAGGTATTCGGTCCTCTTAGTTTTTCATGGTCTTCTCTGAATCCATCAAGGGATACTATAAATGCCAATTCGTCTATGGGCAAAATTTTCTTTATGGTTTCAGTTAGAATGCCATTTGTGAATATGATTGGTTTTATTCTCTTTGTAGTCACATATTCAATTATTTCTTTTACATTAGGGTGCAACGTTGGTTCGCCGCCGCTTATTATTATTTCTTCGACGGGCCAGGCTTTGGCCATTAAATCAATGAAATTTTTAGAATCAGAAAGGTTTACTGATATGTTTTGATCGCCCGCGGCCACATAACAATGTTTGCACCTGAGATTACAGCTTGAAGTTATTCTCCAATGTACACTAACAGGTGAAAATTTTTGGGTTTCATGCATTATAAGAGTTTTTTAGATGTTTTTATAAATACAAGTTTCAGATTCTAATTATGGACAAATCAGTGCCCGCGATTAAAAAATATTACAATTCTTTATCAAGACATTACGACAAGGGTGAATTGAAAGAGCCGATTGTTCAGCTAATAGACGACGTAAAAATGATCAA
>JBBSYT010000105.1:0-15693 GCA_038045085.1 Nanobdellota archaeon | reverse complement strand
CCTCACTTCAGCGCCATCTGCAACATTACAAGAAACATCTTCATGATTTGTTTTTAACTTATTACCCCTATAATATATTTTTCCTTGCTTAGATAATAACTTAACTTGAGAAAATAGAGAAATATCGATTTCTTTTTCCGGAGATGAAGTCAATCCTTCTGCAAACACTTTATCTCCCGGTTTTGAATTCGGAGCTTCAAGAACTTTCAATTCTCCATTTTTTTCAGCTGCCAAAAGCATTCCAGAACTTTTTACTCCTCTTAATTCTGCGGGCTTTAAGTTTGCAATAATAATAACATTTTTTCCCTTAAGTTCTTCTGGCGTGTAATGCTTTGCTAATCCTGAAACAATAGTTCTTTGCTCTTTTCCTAAGTCAATTTTTTCAACGAATAGTTTATCCGCATTTGGATGCTTTTCAGCTGAAATTATTTTTCCAACAACTAAATCAAGTTTTTCAAAAGGATCTTTTTCAGATATTTTTCCTGCAAACTTTTCTTTCAATTGAGCTAAAAATTTGTCTTCCATTTTGTGGAATAAGATTTTTGCTGTTCCTGTTTTATGAGATTTGATACTTAGCTTTCCAAGTTCAGAAAAGTTTTCTTTTTTTAGTTTCATTTGTGAACATATTTTATTGCACGTTTCAGGAAGAAATGGCACCATGAGAATTGCCAAATCTTTTACGATATTTGCAATTAATCTCATAGTCATATTTGCGTGTTTTTTATCTGCCTTCCACGGCTCTCTTTTCTGGAAATATTCATTTCCAAGACTTGAAATCTCCATTATTTTTCTTAACGCTTCTCTTAGCTTAACTTCTTGATATAATTTTAAAACAACTTTTTCTTCCTTAATAATTTTATTCCATAGAGATTTCGATTCCTCATCCAATTCAACATTTTTTATTTCAGAATCAAACGATTTGTTGAGATAAGCAATAAATCTGTTAACCAAATTTCCAAAATTACCTACCAATTCATTGTGAAGTCTTTCTCTGAATTTATCCCAGTTGAATTCTGAGTCAGATGTTTCCGGCCTTACAGCCATAAGATAATATCTATAAACATCGGCAGGAACGCCAGAATTTATTGCATCATCTCCAAATATTCCGGTTCCTCTTGATTTTGAGAATTTTCCTCCCTCGTAATTGAGATATTCTGTCGCATTGATTGTCTTTACGAACGTGAATTTATCTTTGGTTGCAAATTGCGTTGCTGGGAAAACTATCGAATGGAATGGAATATTGTCTTTTCCCATGAATTGGTACAATTCAACGTCTTTGCTGTACCACCATTGTTTGTATTCATCTCCTAATTTATCTTCTGTAAGTGAGATGTATCCTATCGGCGCATCAAACCAAACATAGAAAACTTTATTTTCAAATCCTTTGTGAGGAACAGGAACTCCCCACTTCAAATCTCTTGTAATTGCTCTTTTCTTTAATCCTTCCTTGAACCATGCTTCTGTGATTTTAATTGCATTTGAACTCCAATCATCTTTAGACTGATTCTTGAACAATTTTTCAAGTTGAGGCTGCAATTTATCTAATTTCAAGAATAAATGTTTTGTTTTTCTAAGTTCTGGACGAGTTCCGTGGATTGAACACGCAGGACTTTCCAATTCGGTTGGTGTGAGAAGTCTTCCGCAGCTGTCACATTGATCTCCTCGTGCATCAGTATAATTACAGTAGGGGCATTTTCCAACTACAAATCTATCTGCTAAGAACTTATCGCATTGCTTGCAATAAACTTGTTCTGTCTCTTCTTCTGTTATGAAACCGTTCTTTTGTACTTTCTTGAAAATATCCTGGACTATTTTTGTGTGATTAGGTTTTGATGTTCTTCCGAAATGATCGAAAGATATGTTGAACCATTTGTAAACGTTCTTGTGTATCTCAAAATATTTGTCACAAATCTTTTGCGGTGTTGTATTTTCTTCCAGTGCTTTTGCTTCAGTTGTTGTTCCATATTCATCTGTTCCGCAAATGTAAAGAACTTCATTTCCGAGCATGCGCATAGCTCTTGCAAATACATCAGCAGAAAGAACAGAGCCAACAATGTTTCCTAAGTGGGGAATATTATTTACATAAGGCAATGCTGATGTTACAAGGATTTTCCTCTTTTTAGGCATGTTAAAATGATTTTCACTGTTCTTTATAAACATTGATGAGTCTTAAATCGTTACATTTATATAATAGTCGCTATAATATTATAATATATGTTACAAAAATATAATAGATACAAACTGCTTAAGATCTTTTTAGATAGCCCGACAGAGAGTTTTAGATGGGGAGAGCTGAGCAAAATAAGTGAAATTGCCCCCCTTTCCGTTAAGAATTATCTCAAGGAATTTGAGAAGGACAGTCTTATAAAGAGGTATGAAAAAAGGAGCATTAAGTTTTACCAGGCAAATAGGGATAATGAAAACTTCAAATTATTCAAGAAGATAAGCATTCTGTATGAATTAAATGTATCTGGTTTAGTTGATTTTCTATGGCACGAACTATCGCCTGAAGCAATAGTTCTTTATGGCAGTCATGCTAAAGGGGAGGCTGTAGAGGATTCTGATATAGATATATTTATTATCGGCAAAGAAGAAAAAGTAGATTTAAGCGAATATCATATAAAGCTTAACAAAGAGATTCATCTTATGATAGAAGAAGATAAAACAAAAATGTCCAAAGAATTTAAAAACAACTTAATCAATGGAATAATACTCAAAGGCTATCTTAAACTATTTTGAAGATGATAATAAAAACAGCGCCAGATAAGGAAAGAGCAAGATCGTTATTTAACATGGTAAAAGAAAGGGAGACTTTTACCTATTCAATAGACATTGAGAAATTCCCCACTATTGTTGCTGAAAGTTATTATGAAACAATAAAAGAGTTAATGACCGCATTGTCTCTTTATGATGGATTTAAAGCGATCGGAGAAAACGCCCATAAAGACTTAATTGATTATATGTCAAATTACAAAGAATTAACACAGAATGAGATATTTCTGATAGATGACTTAAGGATAAGAAGGAATAAAAGCCTGTACGAAGGGAGGAAAATAGAGCAGAGTTATGTTAGCAATAATAAGGATAAGCTGATTTCGATAATCAATAAGCTTAAAGAAATTATACAAATTAGATTGAGATGAACAAAAGATACTGAAGGTTTTCTATTGTTTATATTTTTATACAGTTGTATGATTTATTATACAGAAGACAATAGAATATTATTTACATAAGGCAATGCTGATGTTACTAAGATTTTACGGGATTTGGACATAGACTAACTAGTAAGAACTGCATTTATAAATATTGACACCAAAACTAACGAAAACTTTATATAGTGTAAACACATATTTACACATAAATACACAGGAGGTAAAAATGGTAAACATAACATTGACAGTGCCAGAAGATCTTAAACAGGAGCTTAAGACCCACGAAGAAGTCAACTGGAGTGGCGTAATAAGAAAAGCTCTGCAAGAACATTTAAGAAAAATCCATATAGCTAATGCTATTGCCAGTAAAAGTAAATTAACACAAAAAGATGTAGAAGAACTAGATAGACTCGTAAAAAAAGGAATAGCAAAAACACACGGCTTATGATTCTTATTATCGATACAAACATAATTCACGCCGCGTTGCTTAAAGACAGCATAACAAGAGGCCTCTTAATAGATTGCCCATTTGATTTATATGCGCCCGAAACTCCCATAAAGGAAATAAAAAATATGAAAATGAGATATTACGAAGATCGGGTTTATCAAAATCAGATTTTGATATTTTGCTGGAATTAATAACGGAAAAGATTCATATCATTGAGAAAGAGAAATATTCAGATAAATTGGACGAAGCGGAAAAGATTATCGGAGTGATAGATAAAGATGATGTTCCTTTTATTGCACTTGCATTGAGTATGGCTAATGATGGAATTTGGACAGAAAATGTCAAGCACTTTGGGAAGCAAGATAAAGTTAAGATTTGGACAACAAAAGAATTATTGAGTCTTTAATAGTTTCTATCTCTTTATACAATCGCATATAATTCTATACGACATAGAATGTTATTAATTAAAGAAGAATACTATTTACATCTAGAATTGAAGATTCCAAATAACAGTTTATTCGTCGTCTTCATCAGGTTCGTTTTTAGAACTTTTCTCTTTCATTCGTTTAGCAATTGCTATTTTCTTATGACATTTATCACATTCAAACACATAAGAAGGAACTCCTTCGAAATTTTTCTTCTTATATTGTATGGTTGCTTCTCCTTCATTAGAACAATGAGGACAAGTATATTGAATATTCATCAATAATGATTCTTCATGAATAGCTTTTTCTTCAGTAAATCCACATTTGTCACATACATATTCTTTTGCTCTTATTTTTGGCTTTCCTGTTTTTTCGTCTCTTGGCTTCTGCATTATTCCTTTCTTACATTTAGGACATTCTTTCTTGAAAACCCATGCAATGGTCCTAGAATTCTCATTTGCTCTTCTTGTGAAATACAGACATTCTTCTGTTGAGTTAGGAAACTTAAGTGCCACAATATATTACTGAAAAACCTGCCTTATAAAGCTTACGCCTTAAATTTAAAAACTTCAACTACTTTAACACCCTAAAATGACAGATGATAAGTATTATGACACAATAGCTCCGGCATATGACGAGCTTCACTTAGAAGAACAGACCAAGAAATTAGAGATAATAAAAAAAGAGATAAAAATAGACAAGGAAACAAAACTTTTAGATGTTGGATGTGGTTCTGGAATAAGTTCTCAATTCGAATGTGATGTAACGGGCGTTGATCCAAGTGAAGAATTAATTAAATTGGCAGAAAAAAGAGTTCCGTCCGCACAATTCATGGTTGAAAATGCGGAACAGCTTCCATTTGAAGATAAATCGTTTGATGTAATTATCTCATTAACAGCAATTCAGAACTTCAATAATATTGAGAAAGGATTAAATGAAATCAAAAGAGTTGGAAAGAAACAGTTTGCACTTAGTTTCTTGAAAAAATCAGAAAAAGCAGAAATGATCGAAGATTTAATCAAAGATATATTCGGAAAAGTTAAAAAAATAGATGAAGAAAAGGATGTAATATTTATTATAAAAGAATAACATTTATAAACAATTAATACTCAAAACGACATATGAAAAAGGTGTTAGGCTTTTACAGAACATTCTTCCAGACTTTGAACCCAAATAGCTATGAAGGATTTGCAGAAAGCACGATAAGAAACTCGCTAAATTACTACTCATCGTTAATCCTAAACGCATTTCTTATTTTTCTAATAATCATGATTCCGGCAGCTGTTCAAATGCCGAACACTATTGAAACATACATCAACAATAATGTGGACACGTTTTCGTTTGACATTAACTTCAAAACGAGCAGCCCAATATTAATTCCAAAAACTAACCCAGTTTTATTAATAAATTATCAGAACAAAACTCCAGAACAAACTGCCAATGTAATTATAGACAACAACGTTATGTATGCAGGAATATTGTTTAATAAATTTGTTAAAGACTTCGGGGTTTACAAAGACGCAAAACAAAATGGAAATGCTGTTGCGAACATAGCTGCATTCTTTTTGATATTAATGCTGCCTACATTATTACTAATCGCATTTTTCTACCTGCTAATAAAGTACTTCTTAATACTGCTCGCTGCAACATTAATCGGTTCGCTTTTGTCTCCAATAATGGGGTATAGAACAAAACTCAAAAGCATATTCAATTTAGCACTGTACGGAATATCATTATCAATATTCTTGGACTTAATATTTTTCGCAGTTGGATTTTCATTTTATAAAATACAATACTTGCCTTTGATTATTTATGTAATTTCCGGAATAAGAGCGGCAGGAATGAAAGTCGATAAGAAAATGAAAAACAAATTCATCGAAATAAAAAGATGAAAGGACTTCTAACGTCAAGGGCGGAAGTAGAGATTTTCGGGAAAATTTACGAAAAGGAAGATATTATTCCCGTTGAATTCGAAAAGATAAATAACGAAGTTAAGTTTAACCTTAAACAAACCAATTTTATTCATAAATTAATTTCTAAATCTCAAAATTTTGCAGTAAACATTCCGAGATTAGACTTCGAGAAAGATTCCGACATCTGCGAGATGAATGAAGGAGAATTTATTGATAAGTTTAAATTAATTGATTTAAAAAAACTAGAATGTGACACAATAGATTGTTCTTGTTTGAGCAAGTCAATTGTATATGAATGTACATTAATTAAAGAAGATAAAAACGGGATAATTGGCAGAATAGTTAAAGAAAGGGATACTTAGTCAGTTGTCATGCCCATGCTAAATCTTCTTAGTAATAATTACTAACAATAAAAAACGTTTGAAAATTAGTGCCACTCGGCTTTGTCTTTGTTTTTATCTTCTTTCGTTGGTGTCCCGCAGGGCACAATCTCTGCAATGCAGAGCTGTGCGCAACTTCGTTGCTGAGCATCCCCTCCAACTCTAATCATTCTTTCAGTAATTAAGCCTCGATACAGGCACTAATTTTCATTATAACCCCAAAAAGAAACATTTAAATGTCAGTTATAGTAGTAATAATACAAGAGGACAAATGGACATAGAGACCTTAAGAAAAATACAGGAAACTGAGAAGGCTTTGAGGATTCATAATATATCCATTTCTACACAAGAAGCTAGTGAAAACGTAAGCAGAGATGTTTATGTAGGAGGAACAAAAGTTCCAAGTTTTGAAGATGTTTCTCAGTCTCCCGGCGAAAAAGTACTCAAACAAAAAGAAGAAGCATACCAACAAGCAAAAGAGGGAAGACAAATGGACGATAAAGAAATAAGAGATTTGAAAGGAACAATAAATGAACAGAGTGGTTTAATAGCAAGCCAAGCAAAACTAATTTATCAGTTGCAGGGAACTGTAAATGAAATCATAAAGGAAATAAAAAAAATGCAAGGAAGCGTTCCTACAAAAAATCCTGCTGAAAGACAAGGGATGCTGAAAACTGAAGAAAAACAAGAGCATCCAAGAAGTGGCAATTACACGTCAGATGATGTATCAATAGAGAAGTTCTTTAATTTCTCAGGAAGCAGATAACTAGTTTTGATTTGTGCTTCCAAATCTGTAATATTCAAAATTAGGTTTCTTGGTAAAGAGACCCTTTGGAATATAATCTGTTCTTTGATGTTCGACTTCGAATTTAGGAAAATATACTAAAGTAGCCAGGACAGATTGTTTCATTTCATTTTCAGCGAAATTTATCTCCGTCTGCAATTCTGCAGCTTCGTTGAAATCATCAATATAAATCGCTCCTGCTTGTTTGATTTTCAAACCAATTACGTCTTTATTTGGGTCTCTGCATAGTTTTATCATTGAAGCAACGAGTGGTTTATACTCCGGATGTTGTTCTGAAACACTTTCGAGATTTTCTCTTGCAATTTTTTGTTCATTAATGTCTGAAAACATCAAATTCTCTGCTTGCGTTGTCAGAAACGTCTCAAAAGCTTCCCTTACGACACCATCAAGACTGAAATTAACTCTTTGCAAATCTTCGGAACCATACAGTGACGAAAGATAGTCTCGTTTCATATTATCTCATTAGATATATTGTCAGTTTAATAAAATTATCCTTTTCACTACTGTAAAGAGTTGAAAGTCGAAAGGTTTAAATATAACTGGATAATTGTGAAAGTCAAACAGTTTATTATTAGGGGGAAAACATAATGAAAAACACAGTTTTAAGCGTTGTATTGGCATTTTTGGTATTGATGGTATCAGCTAGTGCGACTTGTAGCACAAACACAGTAAGCAAGGTATGCGTCAATTCAACATCACCTGAAATCTATTTCTCGGGAGACGGCAACGAAGTGTTTACTTCATTAAATGTTGCTGTTCAGAGTGAAGGATTCCTTTCAATATACAACAGACTAGCAAGTACTCCAGCATCAATAAACTTTGCATCAACTACATTAAGACATGTTTTCGATTCAGACAGTAAAATTAACATAACAAGACCTTCAAATCAAAACATAGTAAATCGAACATCACTATCTCTTGAACTTTTAATTGAAAGTATTAAAGACATAGAAGCTGGTGAATACACAGGAACATTAGAAATCATAAATGCTTCAAATTCAAATCCAGCAACTTTGTTATTTGATACAATAAGTGTCAAAGTTCTTGTCCCGGCAGTAGAAATAACAAGTATTTCAATCAAGGATAAAGAAACTGGATTATCTGATTCTAAACTTGAAAAAGGACAAAAATTCACAGTAACAGTTGAATACAAAAATATTGCAGATCAAACTGATCTTGAAAATGTAAACATCAATGTTGGAATATATGAAGGAGATGAAACTGATCTTAACACACTTGTTGTTGATTCAGATGAAGACGACCTTGAAACTGACGACGATGTAAGTGACTTAGGAAATGGAAAAACTGGTTCAGTTTCTTTCGATTTCGAAATGCCATTCACAGTAGAAGACAAAGATAAGTTCACAATATTAGCTGAAATAACTGCTGATGCGCAAGACACTTCATCTAAGTTCTATGCAAAAGACGTTAAAGAATTCACATCAACAGTTCCTGATGATAGAATTGAAATAACAAAAGCATTGTTTGTTCCAAGCACATTAGCTTGCGGAGTAAACAAAGCTAAGATGCATGTTGAATTAAAAAACATCGGTTCAAATCAACAGGACGTGCAAGTATTTTTGAGAAACTCAGTTGGCTCAGATGTTGCAAATTTGAATGGAGGAGACGATGTTCAAGTTGACAATAATTATGACAACGAGGAAGATTACACTCAAACAGTCGAAGAATACGTAACATTAAAAGAATTAAAGGCCGGAGAAAACGCATACAGCATAATTGGTTACTACAATGATGGAGACTTAACTGTGCAGCAAGATGTTAAAGTAACATCAGAATCATGCACACCTGTACCAGTTACATCACCAACACAAACACCAACACAGCCTGTGCTTAATCCAGACAATAATGTTGTCGTTATTCCAACAACTACTTCAACACCAATTGTTCCAACATCAAATCCATCTTATGTAACATTGAAAGATATTTCAGGATTTGGACTTGACTCAGACTTAATTTTGCCAGTCGCAATCGGCGTAGGCGGATTAATTGTAGGAGTAATTGTTGCAATGGTCTTGATACCAAGACCTTAATTCTTTTATTTTTTTATAATTCTTTTGTACTTTGTTTTTATTTTGTGATTAAATTACTAGAATTTGACCGGGGTTTTCTATTTAGTTTGTGTTAATATTTTCTTTTATCCATCCAATAATTATTTCTGTTATTTGATTCATCTCTTCAAGATTTAATTGTCTATTTCTCTCTATCTTCCACCATTTATTTAAACAAGAACGACAACAAAATCCCAGTGCGTGCTGAGCCTTGAAAACAGGATGCCCGGAATAAGGCGTTTGTTTACCATCTTTGTATGGTTTTGCAGGAGCTAATCGTTTAGAAATAAATTCAAATGCGTGTTCTTTTATTTTGTCTAATCCAACTTTATTTATGTAAAGTAAATCTTTTTCATCTAATTTGGAACTGCTTCTGAATTTAGAATGTGCAAAATATGGTTTATTCCGGCAATACTGTATTAACATAAGATTGTGCGCCGGAGACGGGAATTTCACCCATTGATGAGTTTTGAACCCGCATGGGTTGTGGAACCCAACCAGCCTTCAACTGATCGCTTTGACCAGATTCGGCCACCCCGGCATTATCGAAAGATTAATATAGTTTATCCACAACATATTTTTTGTTGTGGAACTCAACTGGTATTAACTGGTTGTTTTGGCCGTTTTTGGTCACCTTCTTTTTTATTTTAATTATACTTAAAAAGAACCAGTTTATATATCTCACGCGCGGTTGTCCAGTGAACAAGGAATAATCCCGACAAAGAAACCACAGCGAAATTATTTTCGTAATAATAATAAACAAAAAAATTAATTTTAATAAAAATCTAATCAGTCTCGATAATCTTTTTCATCTGTTTAACAAAGTCTTCGGTTTGTTTTAAGAAATTGTCAAACGACTCGCCGCTTATGCTTGTCAATTCTCTATGTGCAATCATCTTTGCCGTTCTGTGGAGATTTCTCATTATATCGACATATTTCTTATCCATAAATCTTGATTTAACAAATTTTTCATTTAACATATCAGGAACATGTGCAGGAGTTGGAGGAGTCTCTCCTATTCTCATTAAAGCAGCGTGAGCAGAATCTATTGCTGCCCAATACAAATCAACAACGCCCTGTAAAACATGCCATTGAGCATTTTGAATTGTGTTTGGGGCTCTTGCATAATAAACCCAAATTGCTTCTTTTGAAGGACGGATTCTTCCTTGGAATAATAATTGCTGGGCCGGTTCAAAAACACCAGAGTCAAATAATGGAACTCCATCTCTCAGCATATTAATTCCAATTGGGTCTCCTGTTCTCATATAATCCCAGAAATTTGAAAGCAAGATAGTATTAATATGGAATCTGTTTGATATTCTTCCAGCAGTTTTTTCAACAATAATTCTAAATGTTTCGGAAACTTCCGATGTAAAAATAATTGAAACATCATTCACTATTAACAAAATATCGATATCCTTTTCATGCAATGTTTTTTCATTTCTTGCAGAACTGCCAAACAAAACAATAGAATTTAGCATTCCTTTTGTTTCTTTTAACAAGGCATCAGAAAATTTTCTTGCTAGATTATGCTCTTCGTGGCCGTACTTCTTTATGTTCCAGTGCTCTTTTGTTGATATTTTGAAATCCATGTCTATCCTCTTGACGATGTCAAGACACGGCTCGGACTTTCCGAGATAGTGTCTCTTTTATTAGATATTTGGCTAAGCCTTTAAAAGCTTTATTCTAATGGAACTTGGCTCCAAAGCTGGAAATCGTTGCTTGGAACGTAGCTTTGGAATATTCCTGTTGTTCCATAAGCTATTTGAGCATAATTTTGTCTTATATCTCTAAACTGAGGGGTTGCTCTTCCGTGCATATATCCTCCTGTTGAAATTGGGGAACCAAATGTGCTCCAAGCTTGAGTTAATATTCTTCCTTGACCAAATTTTTCCTCTTCGTGTCCTTCTGAAATTAACTCTCCTTTGTAACCCCCTTTTTCTTTCAAGATTTTCATATATTCGTAAATATCTTTTCCCAAAATACCTTGGCCAGCAGGCAAATGGCCGTGAGCCCCTGATGCAGAATCAACAACTTGTATTCCGCCAATAATATCATGTTCTTTGTTAACTTTAGCCAAATATTCCATCTGGTCTTTGTACCATTTCTTGAATTCTGTAACTCTTTCATCCCACGGAAGTTCAGTTTTGAAGTTTTGCAACCACATTCCTAAATGAGAAGTATCAACCTCTCCTTTGATATGGTCTCTTGCCATTTTCTCCGCTTCTTTCGGAGCGATGTGCTCTTCCTGAACAAGTTTCCTCTTCATTTCTTCTCTTGATTGTAAAATTAAATCGACCCATTCTTTTGGATGGCTTCCGTAATACTGCGGCCAACCCATCTCCGGACCGACATGAATAGAGCCTTTTCCTCTCTGAACATACTGATTTTTCTGAGACTCCTGCATTGCCCAAAGTCCTGCTTGAGCATAAGAATCAGTTGCCTGTTTGAATCCATATTCATCAATAGTTACATATTTAGTTTCAAGATCTTTTAATTTTCTCTCTTCTGTGACAATTTGTTTTTCTTGTATTTTCATATCGTCTAATCGCTGGTTGTAAGAGTCTATTCTATCTTGATATTTCTTTTTTTCAGAGTCCGGCATATCTTTGCTCTGCATGGTCTGAGTATATCTGTCAATCATATCCTGCGATTCAAGCTTATACATTTCTATTTGATTTTTATTTTGTCTAATTTGTTTTTCCTGCTGTTCCTGAAGATAATCTTTTACCCAAACTTGTTCTGCCCTGACAAGCTTTCCCGTCTCTTTAGTTCTTTGCTCCGCCAATTTTCTAAAATCTTCCCAATTCCATTCTTCGGGATCATCTGATTTTTTATCGGTTCCTTTTTGTTTATACAAATAGTATTTTTCTTTTGGACTGAACATTTGAATACGTCCATTTTCCGAATCAACAATTGCAGGATGTTCCTCCCCTCTTTGCTCAAACAAAGCTTTTCCTTTAGAATCTTTTTCTTTCGCCCACCAGGTTGATTCTGAGAAATTTCTAGGGAATTCCCATGATAAAATATCAACTCCTCCTCCGCCTGCGATATCTCCAATAAATTTAATTGAATCTCTAACTTCATCAAGTGCCATTTTTTTTTGCTCTTCACTAAATCCCTGCTGAGAAAATCCTGAAAGATTGCTTACTGAAGTTGGTAATTCCAGTCCAGTAATTCTTGCACCAGAAGCTTTTTGAATTTCTCTTATTGCTTCTCTAACATCCTCACCATAACCTTTTGGACCGCTTGCAGGACCCATTGCCGCTTGCTGACCAACTCCAGACATAACTAATTGAATATTTCCTGCACCGCCCCGTATCGCAGCATCAACTCCCTCAACGATATTTCTATTTCTTCCTGAAGCATCAGCTTCTGGAACAGTTGTTCCAATCAGGTGAATTGGGAATAAAGGTTCTTTTTCTATATCGCTTCTTCTATCTGCGTTTTGGATTTCTCTGTGATAACTTTGATCCATCGGCGTATAATACGGCATTCCAAAATCTGCCATTACTTATACACCTTTTTTAGCGGAGTTTTCATTTCTTCGAATGCGTCTTCCATTTGATTGAACAACTTTCTTGATTCCTCGTTATTGAAATATCCCATTTTATTTTGCTGATAAATTGCCTCTCCTAAAACATCTCTTTCCTTTTGCTGGTCTGGAGTTAAATAATTTCTTTCTTCGAATGATTCTCTTAACCCAAAAACTTTATTCGAAAGTTCAGTTGGAGGAATATGCGACAATATTGCTCCGTCTTCCTGCATCGAAACATAAGCTGAATTTCCTGTTTGTTTTTGAGTTGTCGGAGCAGATTCGGCTATTTCTTCTAAACTTTCCTGTTTTTGTTTTTTTTCTTTTTCTTCCTTAATTAATTTTTCTTCTTCCTCAACTTTTTCTTCTTCTTCGGTTAACTCTTCGATTGATTTTTTTATTATTTCTTCTTCTTCCTGTTTTCTTTTCTTTTCTTCCTCGGCCTTGAGTTTCTGTTGTTCTTCTTCGAACTCTCTAAGCTTCGGAATTCTCTCCCTTGCGGGAAGTTTTTTTATTTCTTCTAAAGTTAGCATTATGGCACGAAGAGTCTATGAGATTTTTTGTAAATATCATAAGCAAGTCCAATACCTGAAATAACTTCTCCAGCTAATTTTTCTTTGGATTCTTTGATTTTTTCTATCTTTGCTTTCGCTTCTTTGGCTTCGTTTTTAGTTGGAATAAATCCTTTTCCGAGTTCAGAAAATCCCTTGAAAATTGAAGTAATTGGACCTAATTGGTCAGGTCTTTTTTCTCCTTCAAGAACTTTTTTTGCTTTTGATCTTGCTTCTTCCATTGTTGAAACTTTTTTTGCTTTGAATAAAAATCTTGCAAGTTCTTCCTGTTTATCTTCCTCTCCGAATTTCTCTCCTGCTTGTTTTAAGTATTCAACTAATTTATCTCCCAAATAATCCATGGCCTGTTCGATAGAACTATCGATGCTTTTTAGCATTTCAAAATCTTCCGCCATTTTCAAATCTTTATAGTGTTTTATTTCTTCATCTGTCCAAACGTACCCTCTCATCGTCATTTCCATTCTTCCGACGTGAGAAGGTCCTCTTTGATAATCCTGACCCGTCTGCATAATTGCTCTTGTTCTGTAATAATAAGTCATTAAAACGCAAGCATGCGGATTTCCTGGTTTTTTTGCAAGAACTTCAACTTCAACAACTGAACCTTCAAAAGCACCAATAATATCTGCAGATAACTGTTTTTCAGGATCCATTCCAAGTCTTTTTACATTTCTCAAATATGGTTTAACCCAGTCCATGTAAAGTTTTATTGCATCATAATGCTGTCTTAAATATTGAATTGTAAATCTTTTCTTTCCAGTTATTTCTTTTGCAGTTGCATCCCTCCATGCAACAAACTGTTCAAGTTTTCGGACTAAAGCTGTTTTTACTTTCTCATTAAAATCCAAGCTTTTGACATAACCTGAAACTTCAGTTTGTTTTATATTTGCCGGAACTGCAAAAAACAATTCAGGAAGAACATTATATCCCAGCTGCGATGCTAATCCATAAACAGAACTTGCCTTTATTCCCTGAGGACCATTATCAATAAAATCAATCCATTTTCCCTTAAGATCTCTTTCAGCGCCGTCATCTCCTGTTGCTGCCAATTTGTAAATTTCTTCTCTTTCTTCTAGAAGTCTTATATCTCTTACAATCTGGAACAGTTCTCTAACCATTTTTTCGATTGTAGCTAAATATTGAGCAGCTTTATCCTGCTGCATTCCCAGTCTTTGCTGAGCAGAACCGAAAAAGGCGCTTTGTTCTGATGCCGTAAATGTATCAACTATTTTTTCAAATTCAGTATAACCCAAATCATTTAACATATCTTTCATCCAGAAATAACTTTCCTCAATTGATGAGCCAAATGATTCGTAAACCAAGAAATGGCGAATTAATGGTTGAGGATAAGAAGTTTCTTCCATGTTACTTTCTTTAATGTTTCCCCTGGTCGCCTCTATCTTCTCCACCTTTCCTTTTCCGAATTTTTCCTCGATTAATTTTTTTATTCTTGAGTCTACCATTTTTATGTCGTTTTCAAAATGAGCTCCCCTTTCTCATTCAAGATAAGTTTTAGTTCACTGCCTTTAGCCCAACCCTTAGCCTCAATAATGGCCTTGGGAAGCGTTATTTTGTACTGTTTGCTGTCAAACTGCAGTTTAACCATAAACCCGATTTAGGGGTATTTCCTTTATAAAGTTACCTGTATTTAGGCATATAATTAGGTATATTATCAGGTAGATTATTAGGTGCATTAGTTTGAGGTTTTTACTAATTTTTGGATTGCAATTTGTTTTATTGTACTTTTTTAGTTTATAATTATTACGAGAATAATTTTGCCGATATCGCTTTTCCGATTCGACATAGTAGCAAAAATTATTAAAGTAGAAGCTTGAGAGGATTAGCATGGAATTGAAAGAAATAATCAAACGAATAAAAACGAAGAAGTTTAAGAATTTAGATGAGAAAATAATTATTGAAAAGGTGAATAAATTTCTTAAGAAAAATCCTAAAATAAAAATAAACGAAGTCACAGAAAGGAGTTCTGATTTTAAACGAATAATAAAATATGTTAAACAAGAAATGCATCGTTCTTACGGAGCATTTCAAAATGATGTTTCTAAAAGAGAGAAATTACTTAATTTGTTTAGTAAAGAACCAAATAATGAAGAAATTAAAAATAAAATATTAATGACTCATTCTTCAACAAGAGAAAGAATTGAAATGTATAATAAATTGAAAGAAGATTTGTCTGAATTTATAGAGGGGAAAAAGATTTTAGATTTGGGGGCGGGATTAAATCCTTTAGAATTTGATGATAACATGATAACGGCAATTGAATTTAATCAAAATGATGTTGATTTTCTAAATGAATATTTTAAAATTCAGAAGAAAAAATGCCGAGCTGAATTAATTGATTTAAATAAAGATTGGTTAAGATTGAGAGACATTAAAGTT
>JBBSYT010000104.1:0-3702 GCA_038045085.1 Nanobdellota archaeon | reverse complement strand
GGATTAATATTTGTCGCATCAAAAAATGCCTTTAATCTTCCTATTTGAAATCCGAGCAAATCTTCGCTCAGTGTTTTTACCGGCAAATGATCTCCTATTTGTATTTGTGCATACACATTTTTTACAGTTTCTGCCCATTCACTTCCTATTTCAACATTAATCTCATTCACTTTTCCAGAAAATATTTCTTGCGTTTGATTTATTATGGTTAATTTTAATTCACCAACTTTTACTTTTTGATATTTCGAAACTTGTTTTCCATCGTAGTGAACTGTTGCGTTAACTACATATTCTCCCGCAAAAAGTCCAGCGGTTCTTATCTCAGATTTCATAATTTTGTTTTTTTGACTTTCTAACCTGATTTTAGATGTACTTATTCTATCTATTTCTTTTTTCTGTGAATCCAACAAAACTATCTCACCATATAACTCATTTATTGTTTCCTTTCCAAGATTTGCAAGCGTCAAGGTAACTGGTATGGGAGTTCCTTGATTGACACTTTCTGTTTCCATTGAATATGTTAAATACTGCCCATCATACGGGACATGAATGTAAAAAATAGCTTCAACAGCAGCTTTGACTCCTACCCCCCCGGTCTCCGGGGAAACTTCCGAAGCACCAACATGCAATTTATGTGTTCCGGGTTCTTTTATTTCGGCAGGAAGTCTGACTGTAACACTAAAAACTGGTTCCTGTTTTGTCATAACACCTTTGAAAACGGCCGGTTCTATTATGAAATATCTTGAAAGGTCCGATGTTGTTCCATCGTTATTATCATTTTCGACATACATCCCAACATCTATGGGTTCTTCGCTATATGGAATTACAGAATAGTAGTATGTATATTGAAAATTAGGAACAAAATCAATGCTGGTTGTTAAACTTCCGCTCCTCATACCTATCCCTCTCGCTTCAGAATTTATAGAAAGAATAAGAATCAAAAAAATCAAGGTAATCAAACTCTTTTTCATATTTATTATTTATAAATCCGCTTTAATAAAGCTTTTGAAAATGACGATAATAAAAAAGCATTTGCTTAGCAAGCAGATTGACAGGCTCTCGAAGCTGTAAAAGTCAGCGTATCATTTTTGAGGTTAGTTGCATTTTTTGGTATTGTCAGATTAATGTCTAAGACAAAATAATTAGAAGGGGAAATTGGAACACCCGTTTGACAAAAAACACTCAAATTATTAACGTTCGTATATGTGGTAAGTTTTGACGTTCCATTTCCTCTGCATTTGTATTTATATAATCCATTTTGGCTCTTTCCTCCCCAAAATGCATCCCTTCCGCTTTTTATCGAACCATTTTTTGTTGCTTTTACCGTTACATTAAGCATAACATTTCCAACATTAGCCAGTATAAACCCGCTGCCTCTCGAAGAACCGGTGTTTCCCATTCCTGCAGTAGCTTTAAAACATTTAGAAGGATTTGTTCCGTTTAACCCGAATCTGTCTGATGATATGGTACAATTAATTGCAGATACCGTGACTGTTCCATTTCCAAAATCTATTGTGGTAGTTGTCATATTCAATGCAATCATCGGCGTTACATTAATTCTCGCTTGACCTGTCCCGGTTGTTGCAAATCCGACAATTTCGAAGAAATTACTTCCTGTGCTGAATATTCCCATTGCGGATACAAATAGAGCAATTCCCATCAACATTCCTAAAGTTCTATTTGAAATGTCAGTCATCTATTTAACCTCTGTATCTGCTGGAGGAACTATGTTTATATTAACTTTCCCGCCATTTCCATTAGGATTGCTGTATGTGGTAGTGCCAATTGCATTTTGAGAATTTATTTTTTCATTTTGCCATTCTGAAACTTTCCAGGTTAAAAATGAGGTAAGAATAACAGCGAGCACAACTATTAGAACAAAAAATTTGTTTGTTGCCTTTATCATCTAAACACCTTCTTTTATTATTTTAACTTTATATTTAAACTTTCGCATTAAGGCGCGGGAAGGCGTCTAGGGGGGTTCTATGTTGACATACCTAATACTTACACTGTAAGTAAAGTAGACATTTATATACTTACATTGTAAGTAAAAGTGAAAACATTTATAAAGTAATTACCTACATTGTAAGTATATCGGTGTTTTTGAGTGTCACAACCCCAAAAAGAGGTAAAAAAGTCTAATTTTAATGAGGAAAATCTCTCTTCTGAAATAAAAATTCCAATTTCAGTTTTATCAAATCGTTCTTTAGCAACACTCGAATCAGTCGTTGTTTACCTCAAAGAAAATCTAAATCTTACTTATCATCAAATTGCAGAATTGCTGAACAGAGATGACAGAACAATATGGACTTGCTATAATCGTGCATCGAAAAAGAGGGAGAAATGAACAAAGATTTTCTAAACGAAATTGATGCACGAATAAGAGTTTGTTTAGAAGCTGAAGATAAATTAGAATATGTTGATTCATTATTGAAAAAGAAGAAGATTAGTAGGCTTGAACACGATATATTGAAGCAGAATATTCTAAAAAATAAACCAGAACACTTAGTTAGGGATGAAATTAACGATTATGTGTCTCGCGCAGTTGATTTAAAGAATAAATTTAAATCTGAATACAGACTCAATTCAATAAAAATATTCCCGATATTCGCCATTTTAATCCTTTCAATATTTATAGTTGGGCAATCGTCTGTACTCACCGGTCTTTTTACTTTCAATTCAACTTTACAAGATCAAGCACTAATTAAAGATGGGAACGGAAACTCAGTTTCTGCTGACATAGATATTGTTGATTTGGAACATGGAACTTCAAAGAAAATAAAATCTGAAAAGCAATTAATTTCCAAAGGAAAGTACAAGATAAAAGTAACCCCGCTGAATCACGCAGTTAAATCTATTGTATTTGAGGATATGGAGCTTTCTTCAAACATATCGAATCTTGTTCAGTTAGACCAAGTTAGCAATAAAAACAATTTCAAAAGAATATATGTCATTAATCCGCTTCAGATGAATTTCATACAAGTAAATATTACGATTACCGCTTCTCAAGGAAAGAAATTATATAAATGCAATCTATGGAATTTCAACACTCAAACTTGTGATGGAGATTGGGTTTTGTTTAAGGATAACTTAGTTCCTGGTCGGGAATATTCATTTATTTTAACTCCCGAAGATCCAGCGTTTGGAGAAATAATCGAGATATCTTCGGCTGAACATTTAGATTCAGGAAGAAATTTTATTTCTGATATTTATCCGCAAGTTTATCAATTAGACAATGTTTGGTCAGAACCGATTTATAAAAACGAATTTGTTAGAGTAACTTTCAAAGAAAAACTTCATTCCTTTAATGACATTACTGTTTATGCTCGTAATACTCAGCAATCTGGAACAAAAATCGAAGTTTATCTGCCAGATACAAATACCAAAGTCGCTGACTTCCCAATTATAACTTCTCAAAAATATTATCGAGTGCTTCTTATGGGACTTTCAGTTCCAACTGATGTTTTCGATTTGAAAATTGTAAATAATAATTTAGCACAGGCTTACCTTGAATTTGACCACATAGTTGATCCAGCACCAACGGTTGATAGTATACTTTTAAATTCAACGACGATAGACAACAGGAATCAAGATAATCTAACTGTATATTGGACGGTAAGTGATGGAGATGGCGGGAAGATCGTTAACATCACAGATTGGAAAAGAAATCAAACCAGTATTGCAATATTAAATTTACCTTTT
>JBBSYT010000103.1:5308-8010 GCA_038045085.1 Nanobdellota archaeon | reverse complement strand
TGGTGTTTTAGTTTAAGTTGTGGTTCTGATTTGTTTATTGTGATTATTATTTTGCCATCGGTTCGGCTTTTTATGAAAATTTATATTGAATTTTTCTCTCTGGAACTCCGAAAAATTCTTCACTATTTACGATAAGAAGCCTCACATATTGATGGCAAAATAAATAAATTTAGAATTCGGGCTTTACTTTTTATTCCGACATTACTCTATAAACTCTTGATATTGTGCTTGGCCCATATTTGGTTTTACCTTTCAAGCCAAGTATATTTTCATATTTTAATTTTATTTCGAGCGCTTTTCCTTTTTCTGAATCTCCGATTGGAATTTGGGCCAAATAATAATCTCTATTACTTGGGTCTATTTTTATTTTGCACAAGGTAAAAGACCCTGAGAAATTATTTCTATCAGCCAACAGAACTGTTTCTCCGTTTCTTTTTTTAATTTCTTCGATAAATTTTTCTTTAGGAACTTCGTCGTAAAAAACCGGAATATCCATTACTACTTTTTCTAATGGGTGTTTCATGCAGTGTTAAAACCGAACTCATTTATTAATTATTACATAAACCTTTATAAACTCCTTATTCATAATATGGTTTATGGTGTTAGACGTAGATTATCGTTATGCAACTCTCATTCTTGCAGTAGGTTATGGTGTTTTCAGAGTTGCTTCCTGGGTGATAAGTACTGCCGTTAAAATCGCGTTTTATGTTGCATTTATCTCATTAGGAGTTTTAGCGATGTCATCAACTGTGGGGTTAATGTAAAATGTGGCCATTCAAGAAAAAAGAAGATGATTTGGAAAAGTTTGAAAGAGAACTGGGATTATCTCCAAACAGAACGGGCATGGATGAACCTCCAAAAGAAGAAAATTATGATAGGCTGGGTTCTGACGCTCCGGATTATTCCAGAATGGAATCTCCAAAATCAATTCCATTGCAGCAAACTTCTCAAAATACAGATATCCAGTTAATTTCTGCGAAATTGGATACGATTAAAGCAATGCTTGACATGATTAATCAAAGATTAAATTCAATTGAGAGAAATAATGAAGAAAAATCAAAAGATAAAAAATACTGGTAGTTATTTCTGGATAATTATTGCTGTTATTATTTTAGACCAATTAAGTAAGTGGATTGTAAAATTAAATATCAATGTTAATGATTCTGTTGGTTTGTTTAAATTGTTAAATATAACTTACATCACAAATACTGGCTCTGCATTCGGAATTTTACAAGGCACAAATACTTATTTAGTATTTTTTTCATTAATTGTTTTAGGATTGATATTGTTTTATTGGGATAAAATCATTTTGAAAGAAAGAGTGTTTTTTTCATTAATTATTGGTGGAATAATTGGAAATCTAATTGATAGAATTATTTTCAGTCATGTAACAGACTTTATTTCTGTTTTATCCTGGCCTGCATTTAATGTTGCAGATTCTGCTTTGACGATTGGGATTATCGGATTGATTATTTTAAACTGGAAGAATTAATATGTTTTTTGTAAAAATGGAAATAAATTGTTTTTATTTTTTTGAAACATCATTCCAAGAGAGATTGTAGCTAATCCAATCGCCAGTGTTGTCAGTGTGAACCCAAATGAATCGAAAAAAATACTGAATACGAGATAATCAACAAACCAAAATATCCCTATCGAACCAAAAGTTAAATAAATTTTACTTTCTATCCCGATGCTGACTAGTATCATCGCTGTACTAATAATCAACCCCAGTAAAGCATAGCCAAATTCATTTTTACCGACGATTGCTAGCCAAGATGTGGCACTAAAAATCATCAATAACCCAAATATTGACGGCCATCTTGCGAATATAGTGTTTTTTTGATAATAATAATATATCCCCCATGTTGCAATAATGATCCCCCCGAATAACCAAAGAAGATAGTGAGCTTCTGTTCCTTTTTTTATTCCAAATAATAATCCACTTAAATCAAGTATTAAGAAATAGGCGAAATTAGAAACCAATATCGTTAATAAGTGATCCTTCACTAAACGAAAAACAAGTATTAAAATAATTAATGAGATCAAATCAAGTAATACCCAAGCACCTTTTATTGTACCAAGAAAGAGGAAATATGCTATTTCTTCTGTATCTGTGCCGGGCCATATGTTGATCATTTTTTCGATAGAATAGATTAACAAAGGGATTATCCCGGCGGCTGCAAAAATCAGCAGTCTTCCCGCTTTTTCAAATTCGGTATTTCTCTTTAAAAAATCGCCAGTTAGTCCTAAGACGATAATTGATACTACGCAGAGCAAAATTCTTATTAAATTAGATAATTCTTCCCAATGTGTTGTTAACCAAAAAGAATATGAAAACAAAACCATGAATCCTCCGATGTAATACAGGATGTTTGATAAATTAAATGGTGAAGAGTTTTCCATCTTATTTCTCGGCCTTTTTATTAATTAAGTTATCAAGTTCTTTCTTGAAGTCTTCAACGTCAGCAAATTGTTTGTAAACAGATGCAAATCTGATGTACGCTACTTTGTCCATTAATTTTAATTTATTCATCATTAATTCCCCGATTGTTTTAGTTGAAACTTCTTTTGTTTCCATGTTTAGGATTTCCTGTTCAATTTCATTTACTGCCTGCTCAATTGCTTCCCTAGAAATCGGTCTTTTTTCACACGCTTTTAAAAATCCCGCAAGAAGTTTTTGTTTATTGAATGGTTCTCTTCTT
>JBBSYT010000103.1:0-5298 GCA_038045085.1 Nanobdellota archaeon | reverse complement strand
TCTTCTTTCATCTCTTTTAATGACGCTTAATTCAACTTTTTCTGCTTCTTCATAGGTTGTGAATCTTTTTTTACATTTTAAGCATTCACGTCTTCTTCTTGTTTTAACTCCTTCTTCTAACTCTCTCTTGTCAGATACTCTTGTTTCTTCATTTCCGCAGAATTGACAGCGCATGTTGTATTTACCTTAATTGAATGCTACAACTTATTGTATATAAAGGTTTTTATAGTTTAAGTGTATTTTTACATTTATGTACCAAGACGTTATTTTTTATGCTCAAAGTACGATAAGAGAATTCGAAGATCTTAGATTAAAATTAAAAAAAGAAGCGTCCTCAAAAGAAATACATGAAGTTTTAACCAGAATTAATAAAAGACTTATCTTTTTTATAAAATACAACATTAAATCTGCAAGAGAATATAGGCGAGAGTTTGATAGTATGTGTAGAAATATTGAAAATCATCTTTCTATTGACAAATTACTTGATAGTTTAGAAGAAAGAATGATTAGATTACGAAATCTTGCAATAAAAGCAGACAAAAAAGAAGAGATAGTTAAAGAATTCGTACTTCGTTAAAATTCTTCTAATTCACTTAACTTGTCTAATTGTCCTTTATTTCTTAAATAACTAACTTGAGTTTTTGTGTACTTGTAAACAATATCTCCTTTCGCATCTCCGCCATATTCCCACGGTTCAACTATAACAACATCTCCTTCTCTGACCCACAAACTTCTTTTTAATCTTCCTGGAATTCTGCAGTTTCTTGTTTTTCCATCCAAACATTTTACAATCATTCTAGAAGCGCCGCATCTTTGTTCAACAATTCCAAAAATTTCTCTGTCTCTCGGAATTTTAATTCTGGTAATTTCTTGTTGAGCTTGAATTGCTCTTTCTTCCTCAGACATATCGCTGTAGCGCTTTCTTTCCATAGTTATTTTGATTTTAAAGGCATTTATAAGCTTATTGATAAAATAGTTTAAAGTTAGCACCTGTGACGAGGCTTAATTACTACTTACATAAAATGAGCTAAAGGGAATTCCTTATGGGACTTTAGCGGAATGTGATAAAAACAAGTTAAAAGCCGAGTGGTGCTAACTTTACTTTTTTTAAAGTTAGTAATCAATAAAAATAATTTTGCCTGGGCACAGCTTAAAAAATTAAGATTCAGTAAACCAAAATCTGTCTCCGACATTTATGCTGTTCTTTATTGTGAAATTAACATTAACTTCTAAAACATACTTTGCTTTTGGACTTGCGTAAATTTTACATGGATCTTCTTTGCAAGGCAATGCATGATGAATTGTTGTTATTTTATAATTTTTATCTATGAATATCATATCCAATGGAATTAAAGTATTTTTCATCCAGAAACTTCTTTGATTTTCTTCGTTGTAAATAAATAACATTCCGCCAGTCAAATTTTCTCTGAACATCAAACCTTTCATTTGCTGCTCTTGCGTTTCAGCTAATTCTACCGGAATTTTTTGATTGTTTATTGCAGCATATTTTATTTGAATTAAAGGAGAACAGGAAATTAATAATAAAAGGAAAATTAATTTTTTCATTGTAAATCACTGAAATCAACAATTGCTTTTGTCAGTTTGTTTACATCATCATAGCTGATTCGTGAACACATTGTATTTACATAGCATTCTACGAATGGAAAATCTTCTAAGGAAGCGAAATTTAAATCGTCAAACATTAGAATATAGAAATTTTTGTCAGGATATCTTTTCTTTAAAGTTAATCCTGCTGCTAAATACTCTTGTCCTGGTTTCAATGAAACTAAAACTCCTATATTCTTTGACGAATGAAACATAACTTGCCCTCTATATCTTATGTCTTCAAATCTTTTTATTTCTTCTTTGGTTAATTCTCTTACTTTGTTTGAAATTGGGTCTGCCATAATTACATGTCTGTCTTTTTGAACAATAAGTCCTTTTGGATGGAATAATCCGTCTCCGATGTATAAGAATGAGTCAACATCAGAATTTTTTGTAACTTCGATATTGCATCCAAGAACTTGTCCTAAAACTTTTGAGTTTACTTTATGTTCATCTAAGAATTGTTTTGCTTCCTTCATTAAATGCAAGAATTGAATTGTTGTAACTATTCCGATTTTTCCTTTCAATAATGGCAAAGCTTTTTTAAGAACAGGTTTTATATCGACAAACATTTTTGCAACAACGTATTTTGTTTTCATAATTAATTTATCGTTACCTCTGCTTCTCCAATATTTGTCGAAGGAACAGATACGTATTTGTTCATTATAGGAATTGTCCGCATTTGGCATTTCCATTTTTGAGATGTTTCTGTCAAAGTTTTTGAAATTAAGTTTGAGTTTTGACTGTTTTGAATTTCATTATTTTTGTACCATTTATATATGTATGCTGCCGAATTTGCTCCCGGAATTTCACAACTCAAATCTTGATCTTTTGTAGGGATGGAAGGAGTTATTATTACCCCGCCGGTTGTTGTCATCTCCTGTGTCGGAGGAATAATTGAAATAATATTAGCTACTGATATTGCAACAGAAATGTTTGAAGTTGCTTTTCCATCAGTAACATTGAATCGAACATACTTAATTCCTGATTCGTTGTTCGGTGTCCATTTGAATATGTTTGGCGGTGTTTTTGTAAATCTTGTGTCGTTTACTTTATAAAAAAGGGCATCTCCGTCTGCATCTGCTGCAATCATTACATATTGATATTGAATCCCGTTTGTTGCTGTTGAACTTGGTGTTGAAGTTATTGTTGGAATTCTGTTAAAATCATTTACTGTTATGGTAATTAGTTCCTGATCTGTTGAACTCCCATCGCTTACAATAAATGTTACAGGATATGTTCCTGATTGTGTAAATGAAGGCGTCCATGAAAATGTTCTTGTTACAGAACTAAAGGTTGCTCCTGAAGGTAATCCTGTTGCATTATATTTTAATGTTATGTTGTCAGGATCTGCTGCAGTTATTGTAAATGTTAATAATTGATTTTCTGCTACGTTTCTATTGCCAATTGTATTTAATACGGGGGGTGAATTTAATGGAATTAATTGAGCAACATTATTGCTTTCATTTCTTTCTTCAATTGAATTTGAGAAATCAATGAAAACAAATCCTGCTGTTAAATTTATTCCTGTAATTATTTTTTTATAATTAACCCCGGCAGAAACGTTGCTTAAAATAATTTCTTTTATTTTTGTTGCATCACTTTTGAAAATAGAGATTGTAACTCCAACTGCATCTCCCGTTCCTTGGTTGTGCAATGTAATGTTGAGATTTGTTCCGTCGCTTTTCAAATCAGAGTCATTTATTCTTAAATCAGGCATATTTGGAGTTGTGAAATTCATGTAAGTCAGTTCTTTACTTAATCCTTTTTGTATTTTATAGAACACTTCATTTCCTGTTGTTATATTTGTAATTCTGATAAATCCTAATCTATATGGTCCATTGATTTTGCTTTGATAAATTTCAGTTCCATTAAACTTTATAGTTGCTGGCCAAGAACTTACTTTTGATTTATTAGTTAAAACAACTTCTCCGTATTGATTCTCTAAAGAAAGTTCAACATTATACGTTCCAGGGTAACCATTGTTGTTTAAAATTACATTTAAGTTCTTTACTTTTCCGCTTGATACGTCTTCTGTAAATTGATAACTGTTTATGTAAATATTTCCATAATCAAAGCTGGAACTATTGAATGTATTTGCGAACCAGTAATTATACTCGTAGATTATGTCGTAAACTGGCCACAATATAGTTTCATCCGGCATATGGTGGTAGAAATCCATTGTATTTCCATCTATACTTATTTCTTTAAGCCGTATTTGAGTGTTATTTAATTCGAAGTCTTTTAATTGCGTTGCGTTGAATTCTAATGTAATTGTTTTATTTAGATAATCAGAATAACTATAATAATAATCATCCCACGGATAATATTTTGCCATAGCCGGGAAAGATATAGTTTTTTCTGCGTATGCTGTTGCAGATTTATTATCCCAAAGGTAAGCACCTATGGTGTATGTTCCATTTTCCCAAAATAACATATTTAGTGTTAGATTAATTTTTTCGAATTTTCCATCTCCTGCCAAATTCAATCCTTCTATTCCTTTTGATGTTCCGTATGAAAGAATCACCGGAAGTGTTCGGCACGGAATGTTATTTGTAAATTCTTTTTGATATTTAAGTATTCCCTGCTGGAATATTTTTATGTTTGTCTGTGATTCATGAATTATGCTGGAGTTATAATCTAGGCATCCGTAGTATTTTCCGTCAAATGGAACTTTTAATTTGGTTGATCCGGAGAGCATGTTTATTTTCTGATTCACATTTCCGAAATACCCATAATCAGCCCTGCTTATTTCCGTTGTTGCAACAACAATATAGTCTTGTCCATTTGTTGTTCCTAACCCACTTATGCTGAAATTAACCCAATTGGAGCCCGTATTTGGATTTGCATAAGTTGGTATTGCTGGTATGATGCTTCCATATGATGGTGCGGTGTAATTGTATCCTGTGTAGATAACATTAAAACTTCCGTCATCATAATCGCTTCCGTATGCGTTTAATAGTTGGTCAAGCATTGTTTCATTAACTTGATTAGCATGCACACTAACTAAAGCTAACAAAAAGATTATGCTTATTCCGAATGTTAATTTAGTGTTCATTTTTTATTTTGTTTTTTATCCATCCAATAACCTATTCCGTATCCGACCAAAAGCCAGAATATGGATGAAATTCCAAACGTTACAAACGATTCTATCCAAGTTGGCTCGGTCGGTAGTTTATTAAGCAACGGCCAAAATGGAATTGCTGGGAGCAATAATATTGCATCAAAAGGAGTTCCCCATTTGAATCCTCCTGTCGGAGTCAAAATATAGTTCTTCATTATAAATGATCCATATGTCAACAGCAATATCGCCATCGCCCAAAGTAAACCTTTTCTTTTGTTATTCATTTTATTCGTTCAACCTCTCTTTTATTTTTGTTTTTACATCTCTTGCATCTTTTTGCAAATTGTGAAATACTGGTGTTTGAAATATATTTTTATCTCCCGATGTTATTGCCGCATATATAGCATTCGCATCGGCAATTGGAATTATTGAATCGGATTCTGGTATATCAACTCCAGACATTCCATAAATTATTGTTAATCTGTTTACTGAAACTCCTGTTCCGGGTTGAGAATCTAGCGTTGAATTGGCGCGATTAACATATGTTTCAAGAAGACTTCTTGATATTTTTTGTTCATCGTTTTTAGCAATCATTCTTGTTAACCATCCACCAAATGTTTTCAACCTTG
>JBBSYT010000102.1:0-3476 GCA_038045085.1 Nanobdellota archaeon | reverse complement strand
AGATTCTGAGAAACTTCTTCCACCTCCAAAAGGAAATCTCGCTGCCTATGTTGAACACTACAAAAATAAAGCAGATAATACTGTAATTATTTCTGTTTCAAAAAAATCAAAAGGAAATTCGAGCAAAAAGCAAGTATTTGAAAATGGAATTCAGGTTATACATCCTTTAACTAACGTAAGAGATTACGAGGATTACGAGAGTGGAGAATTTGTCTCGGTTTTAGTAAAAGACTTATCTGTAAAACCAACAAATGATGAACTTAAAACAACAGGAGATGTAGTAAAAAAACTAATTGAAAATTATAACACTAAAAAAGTCATAATTCTATACGAAGAATCTGATGAAGATGCCAAAAATGCTAAAACTCTTGCGAAATATGCGGGAATAGAAAATGGACAAGTAGTTCCAATAATTGAGAGAGAAGCATTAGAAAGAGAAGTTATGAGATTAAGCCTTGAAAAACCTTCTTTTGTAAAAAGAGCAGGGATTACAACTGGCGCTGTTTTAGCAGGCGGATTATTGTTATATGGAGCGTACAAAGCAGGAACACTCAAGAAAGCAGGAGAAATAGTTGATGCGGGAAGAAATATGATTGCTAGCAAAGAAACTGAAACTCCAGAACCAATACCTTCAAAAAAGAAAAGAAGGAACATCACAATCCCGCATGTTTCACTTGTTGATGTTAAATACGACTGGGAAGAGAAGAAATTAGAAGTAATTGCAAATGCAGATGATAAAGACGGCATATCTATTTTGAAAGGAACAATAAACGGAAGTCCTGTTTTTTCTTATTCAGCGAATCAAAATAAAAAAATACCATATAATGAAAAAACAAAAATAGAACTTAAACCAGGAAAATATATTCTAAAAATAAAAGCAACCGACAGCCAAAGTGATTCTGGATATGCATCAAAAGAGTTTGAAGTTGTTGAAAAAAGATGGTGGCCCTGGTAAATGGCAACTATGGAAGAAAAAGTTAGAGAAATTCTTCAGAAAAATATAGACAATAAAGGAAACTTTGTTGATTTAAGTTTAATAAGAGATCATCCAATTGATCCAGATTGGGCAGAATTATTGCAAACAGGTGCAGGAATAATTACAGAAAAAGTTGATATTCACCCAGGAACACAAATTCAAGAGAATGCTATTGTTGGAGAAAAAATAGGAAGCGGAGCAATAGCACATCAATATGCACTTTATATGGCAAATAATCCTTCTGCTGCAAAAGAACTTCAAAAAGTATGGAAAGAATGTGTTCCAAATGCTACAAGAAGCCATTATCTCGGATTATTAAAAAGAAAAGATGAAGAATTAATGAAAGGTTTGGAAGGAGAAAGCAGAAATGCGGATTACGTAAATACGACGATAGTTCCTGCAGAAGATAGAATTGCAAGAGAATTAAAACATACTAAACCAACATATAACTATGATTGTTTAAGAGTAATAACAAACTCTCCTCATTTTGAAAAACATGCAGCAAAATTCCTTTCCAATAGAGCAATGGAAGAAGCGCCAACAAGCAGAGCAGAATTTGAAATGGAGTGTTCATTGCTGTCGAGAGCATGGCATAAGTGCGTCCCTCAGTTAAAACAAGGAATAACACAAACAAAAGATGGAATTTATTATGTTGTTGGACATGCTGATGCAGTAAAACTTACACATTTAATAGATCCTAATGAAAAATGGTGGAGAGAAAACCCAAAAAGAACTTATCTTCCAATGAAAGTTGTTGTTGCGATAATGCATCAATTTTATGATACTATGGCTTCTGTGCAGAGGAAGGGTATTTTATATCAGGACATAAATCCGGGGAACATTATGATTAGCCACAATGGACTAATAAATCTTATTGATTTTGGATTTGCTGAAGAAACTTTACCGGGAAAAACAAAATTAGGGTCTCTTGGAGGAGACGAAGATTATTTTGCTCCATGCATTGTTGAACACCTTGAAGAAGAAGGAAGATACTCGCATAAAGCAAAGAAAGGGCATTCAATTCCTCTTGATTTGAGAACAGCATGCTGGTCAGCCGGCATTTTAACTTACTTGCTTGCAGCAGACGATGTTCCATTCAAAGGAGAACCATTTGGTAAGCTTGCAACTTCAATAATGACAAAAAGGCATACACACCCAGGAGCAATAAACCCAGAATATAGTACTCCATTCGGAAAAAGAGTAACAGAAGAACTAATTGACAAACCATTAAGAAAAAATCCGTCTGAAAGACCTTATGCTTCTCAGCTTGAGAACGCATGCGAAAGGCTTCTTTCTGAAATGGGAAACCAAACTTCAGAAGAAATACTATTTGAATTTATGTCTCCCTTATCTAACATTAGAACAAACTCCTACATTAAACCAGAAGTAAAATTAACTGAAACACCAAGGTACACAAGGAGAACAAAAGGTTCAAGCAGAACTAATTTAAATTCTAAGTAATACCAATAGAATACTTTCTAAACAATTTAATTCCAATCCACAAGATAAATGAAAGTGCTGCTAAATAAATACTGAACATAAATGCATTATTTATCGCAGGAGTTAACCAGGAGAAAAGAATATCCGTCATGAGTGCAGAAATTGATTCCGAACCAGCAGGAACATTCTGCTGCATGTTTGCAATTACCTTGTTGAGAACATTCGGCATAAACTTGAATGAAGCGGCAGACAAAAACGAAAGCCAGGAAACATTTCCTGAAAAAACCTGGAACCCTTTAAACATTCCGTGTGCAGTCATGTAGAAAATAACTCCGAGGATAGCAGAAATTACTGAAATTATTGTTAATGGAAATTTATTAAAAACTGCCATTTGATTCTTCACTTCATCTAATGCCTGAAGAAATGAAGGTTCAAACTGTTCTTTTGTTTTCTTCTTTAAAACTTCATCAAAAGTTAATTCTCCCGAAATGAAACCTTCGTCACAAAAAGGCTGCTCTGATTTGTCTTTACATTGTTCTTCTAAGGTTTGTTTTTTCACATCAGGAGGCAATGCATTTAATGCATCAATGCTTGCTTTTAGTTCTGGGTTTTGAGCATAAATTGTTGGAATATTTTGAGCAGAAAAAATATCAACTTGTTTGCTTACTTCATATTTCGCATTTTCATAGCCAGAATTTATTGAAGAAATGAATGCATTGGTTGTTATTGCCGTTACAAACATTGCTGCGAATATAAAAGCCAAAAAAGACCATAACCATTTCATAACTATGATTTTGAATTGAGGCTTTTTAAATGTTATTGATAATTAAGTTGATTTAGCTGTATTATTTCTTTAACTAGTTATTAACGAAAATCATTTGACCGGGGCGTAACTTTAGAACTATGCAATCTTTGCAAGAATTGGTTTTGCTTCGTCGTTTCCCAATAAAACTCTTTGAATTTCTTAACCAAAGGACTCGCAGTGTTTATTTTGTAAAGTTTCGCATTTCCGACTTCTCTTGTTTTTATTACTATTTCATATTTTACTAGTTTTGGAAAA
>JBBSYT010000101.1:0-2231 GCA_038045085.1 Nanobdellota archaeon | reverse complement strand
ATTTAAATCACTCCAGTCAATATAATCAACCTCCTCGAAGTTAGGCTCTGTTATATTTAACAAAAAGGTTACATATTCCCCATTAATACTATAATTAAAAAAGCTAATAATAGGGGCAGAAACATCAACATCTATTGATATATTCTTACTTTCATCAGAATTCCCAGCAATATCAGTTATATTAAACCAGTACTCAATTTCTTGCAAGTCATAGTCGGCAAGCTCGACGCTTACATTGCATATTCTTTTTGTCTTTTTCTTCTCGCACTCGCTAATGTTCAATTCAGCATTTCTCAACTCATTCCCATAGTTTAAAAATAAACTCACAGGATTTTCTTCTTCAAATTCTACCTCAAAAAAACCAGTCGCAAACCCTCTTCTTGGATTTGTTTTCAGTATTCTTGGCTTTTTTGAATCAACCATAAAGTTTACATAATTATAAACAGTTCCTATATTAAATATTCCAAAAATTGTTAATTCATGGAAACCATCGTCAAATGGCTTTTTCTTAGAATAAGAGTCACATTTTCTGCATAATGTTCTTAAACTTCCTCCATTATCAGCATATTTGAAGTAGCTTACATTAGCACTCATGCTTAAATTAATTAATACCATTCTATTATTATAAACAGCATCTTGAACAGGAGAAAAAACATCAATTATTCCTGGGAGAATTATTACTGTAATATTTTGAATTGCATTGAAAGCTAATACACTTTCAATTAATAAAATTCCTATTGTTATTAACAATAATTTCTTCATCTTAGTTTTCTCCTTCCATATAAAAATAATCCTAAAACCCCTATAGCAACTAAAATTATTCCTATTATCTTCTCACCTTTTCCATTTCCCTCTCCTATAACTGCTCCTGTTATCCCTGCATTTGTTTCTTTTTCATCTACTTCAGTTATTAATTCTTCATTTGTTTCCTGCGTGGTTGTGGTTTCCTGATTTTGATTATTAGTTTGTGAGTTTGAACTTACTATTCCTCCACTATTACTTCCTCCGCCTCCTCCTTCACCTCCCCCGCTGCCTCCTCCACCAGAACTTCCTTCACTACTACTTCCAAGATTACTGGTTTGTTGGAGTAGTTCTGATATTATCACTTTTAACCATACACCCATTTGTATTATAGAACTTCCTTCTTGCTCTTCTGTCAATAATAAAACACCACGATATTCTCCAACATTATTTCCAGATAAACAAACTTCAACTTCTCTTTCATCAATTAACAACTCATTATCATAATCAATAGAAATATCATGATAACTTGCATCTTTATCAAATAAGCTTACTTTCCACTCAACATCTTTATTTTCAGCCCACTTGTCAGAAACTTTTATTATTTCTGAATCTGAACTTAATGTTATAATTTGGCAATCTTCTTCACCAGGATTCAGATTAAAAGTTAAGCTTGAAGGTGAAAATCCTACAGCCAATACTTGTATTGCAAAAACTATCAAAAGCATTACACTTATAATTATTATTCTTTCTTTCATCTTTTTTCTCAAAATTTAACTAAATAAAAATAAAAAAAACAAAAAATTAAACAACAGCTTCGGTTATGGTGTAAGTTATTGTTCCAGGATATACTCCTTTCTTGAATGTATCAGGAACATCCAATGTTGTATCAACTATTTCTAATACATAAGTACATAAATCTCCTGAAAGTACACATGGAAGCAAAATATCTTGTCCTTGTGCTAATGTTCCATCGAACTTAAGTCCGCTTGTAAAAGGCTCTCCACTAACAGTTGTGACCTCTACATTAACATCAACATTACTGCCTGTTGCATCAAAGCTTACATCTTCAACAGCACCATTAGCATTTGTATCAGGCAAAACACTTCCAAAATTAACTGTTGTTGGGTTTATTACCACAGTTATATCTTGTCCTACAGTAACTGTTATCCCCTGATCAGCAGCCAACAAACTCAGCAAACTCATCATCACCAAGAAAACTAAAACTAACTTTTTCATTTTTCACCTCCTTTTTCGTTTTGTCTTACAGATGTTAACTAACTTTGCTATTTAAACTTTTCTCGTCTTTTTTCATCAATTTAGAGTGATGAAAAAACAAGATTAGCAGAAGTTATCTACACTCTAAAACTCCTTATTTCAGAAACATCAGTTAATTTCTCATTGTCTCTCACATAAACTCTCCAGTATAACTTATCAACATTATACTTGTCAGCAAAACTTTTTATCTTGCTGTAAATTTTGGAATCAAC
>JBBSYT010000100.1:0-2478 GCA_038045085.1 Nanobdellota archaeon | reverse complement strand
AAGAAAACAATATTCTTAAGCAAACATTGGAACATATGAAGGGAGAAATTAAAAAATTTCAAACCCCTCCTTTAATGGTTGCCGAAATAAAAGAAAAAGTTGGAGAGAATTACTTAATTAAGTTAAACAATGGAAATGAATTTTACGTTACGGCATCAACCAACATTGGATTTTTAAAAGCAGGGGATACTGTTTTGGTTGAGCAGAAAAATTTGACAATTATAAGAAAAATAACAAGTTCAACAGCATTTAATGTTGAAAAATTTGTTATAATAGAAAAGCCAACAATAACTTGGAAGGAGGTTGGCGGGTTAAGCAAGCAAGCCAATGAAATTCAAGAAGTTATTGAATTGCCTCTCAAAAGGCCGGAATTATTTAAGAAAGTGGGAATATCTCCTCCAAAAGGAATATTGTTATATGGTCCGCCTGGAACGGGAAAAACTCTTTTAGCAAAAGCAGTTGCAGCTTCTACAAATTCTACATTTATTGAAGTAGTTGCTTCAGAATTAGTTCAGAAATTCATCGGAGAAGGAGCTAAATTAATCAAAGAAATATTTCAATTAGCAAGAGCAAAAGCACCTTCAATTGTTTTTATTGACGAATTAGATGCTTTAGCTGCAAAAAGAATAGATATGGGAACTTCTGGAGAAAGAGAAGTTCAAAGGACATTTATGCAATTTTTGGCAGAATTAGACGGATTTAAGCCATTAGATAATGTTAAAGTAATTGGTTGCACAAATAGAAAAGATATTTTAGATCCTGCAATTACAAGACCCGGAAGATTAGACAGGTTGATACATGTTCCTGCTCCAAATATGGAAGGAATAAAACAGATTTTCAAGATACACAGTTCAAGAATGAAATTAGATAAAGTTAAGATTGACGATATTGTTAAAAAAATGGACGGAATGTCCGGTGCAGAGATTAAAGCAGTTTGTACAGAAGCAGGTTACTTTGCAATTAGGAAAAATAAAACATCTGTTTCTAAGCAAGACTTTGACAATGCGGTAGAGAAAGTATTAAGTTCCGAGAAAACAGAAGGAAAAGACTTTATGGGCATGTTTGGTTAGTTAAATTCCAGCATTAAAGGCATATGGTCTGAAACGTGTTCTTGTAACACTTTAAACTCCTTTACATCTATGTTTTCAGAAACAAGAATGTAATCAGCATGTTTATCTGGCTTAGTATATGATTGACTTCTTGTTGACTCTATCTTAAAATCTTTTATCAAATTTTTCATATCTTTCTCGATAATTCTAATACTTTCTGTTTCAGGTAACAAGTTAAAGTCTCCGCATAAAATCTTTTCTCCCTTACATTTATCCAAGAACATCTTTATTTTCTTGGACTGTTCAATTCTGTCTTGTGTATCTGTTTTACCCTGTCCGTTCCAAAGTCCATGAACATTAGCGATAGTAATCTCTTTAGAGCCATACCTAATCTTAACATAATGTAAATTTCTACCTAAAGTACGAGCATCATTGTTTATCCTCGAGTTTCTTTCTCTAAAAACAAAAACATCTCCTTCATCATCCACTTTTATACCTTTTTTTATAAAAATAGCGAGACCTTCTTCATCATTTTGGCATGGAGCAAAGTAACCAATGAAATCGGTAAGTACGTTTTGTATGTCCTCGAATATGGTCATTCTGGCACCCGCGTACACTTCTCTTGTACTTTTCCCAGCTCTAAATACTTCTTGGAAACAGAAGACACCAGTATCTTTAGAATACTTTTTAATGAACTCGATTAGTGGCTCGAATGACTTCCCGCCCCATATGTTTAGAGTTATTATTCTCATGATTCGTGTAAAAAGTGTGCTCAGCAGTTACTTCCGTTCATCACCACGTCAGAGGGTGTTCACTTAATCATCGCACGATTATTAAGAAAAATCACTTATTTTTAAACTTATTGGATTAAGAAGTCAACACAAATACGCTGAACTCTTGGAGCATATTCACCCGCTTTAACGATATTCAGTATTTTAATGTTTTTTTTCAATTTTTTGCATTCATTAATTAAGCCTTTTTTTACTTCATCAAATTCATCTTCTTTTGCAAAAGTGTAAAAATGAACAATTGTACCTTTTTTAGAAACTAAAATTGCTTGTTTTAAGAAATCTTTTGCAGTTTTTGGAAGTGGCATAACAATTCTGTCAAACTTTTCTTTTAATTTTGGAGTTATCTTGTTAACATCTCCTTTTAGAACAGTCGCATTTTTTATTTTATTCAAAATCAAATTTTTCAATGCATATTTGTGAGCGGCAGGATTAACCTCAATTGCAGTAACTTTATTTACTTTCTTTGCTATTTGAATTGTATATGGGCCACATCCAGAAAACATAATTAATACGTTTTCATCCGGTTTAACTAAATTTGCAATTCTGGCTCGTTCATTACCTAATCTTGGACTAAAATAAACTTTTTCAATGTCTAATAACAATCTCATTCCGTTTTCCGCATACATTGTTTCCTTTCT
>JBBSYT010000099.1:3113-11772 GCA_038045085.1 Nanobdellota archaeon | reverse complement strand
TTAGAAATCAATGCCTGAACTCCCGCTTCTTTTAAATCAAAAGGACTCATGAACTTTACAGTTCCTTTTGTTGCAACAGGCATGAAGAAGGGAGTTTCCGCTTTTCTTCCGTTAACTTTTAAAACTCCCGTTCTCGCCCTTCCATCTTTTGCTAATATTTTGAACGTCATAGAATAATCACGTTAGAATCTTTAACTAATGATTTAAATTCTTCAGCATCATGTTGCGTACCAACAACCCCTGCCCCATAATGTATCGGGATTGCTACTTTAGGTTTTAAAAAATTAATTAATTGAGCGGCTTCTTTCGCGTTCATGGTAAAATGCCCAGAAACTGGAACAAGAATTATGTTCAAATTAACTAGACTCTTCATTTCAGGAATAACATCTGAATCGCCCATATGATATAATGTTTTTTCGTCAATTCTTAAGATAAAACCGACCCATTGATGTTCTTTTGCATGAAAATGCTTATTTAGATTGTAAGCAGGAACAACAATAACTTCAAAATAAGGAGTTGAAAATTTATCTCCCGGTTTTACTAGTTGTATTCCTTTGACCGGCATTCCTGCAAGTTTACTTTGACAGTCAGGAACTGTAATAATAACCGTTTCTGGCTTCATTATTTTTCTGATATCTGCAATAGAACAATGGTCATAATGTTCATGAGTTATAAAAATATAATCTGCTTTTTCACTATCTTGAATTTGAAAAGGATCTATGTAAATAACTTTTTTTGATTGCGTAATTATTTTAATACTAGAATGCGCATTTCTTGATATGTCCAGTCCTTCAATAATCATTTTATATCATTCATCAAACTAAACAATCGTTCCTCATCAAATGCTTTTGCAAATATCTGTAATCCCACTGGAACTCCATCAATTACACCAACAGGAACAACTCCAGCACATATTCCAGCCAAATTTGCAGGAATAGTATATGCATCAAAAGCGTATTCTGCTTTCGGATCTAATTTTTCCTTAAGTTTGTTAGGCAATAAAGGAGTTACCGGCAAAATCAAGAAATCAACTTTCTTGAATGCATCATTTATTGTTTCTGCAATTAATTCTTTTGCCTGCAATGCTTTCCTGTAATATCTTCCGCCGTGTTCTGCCCTGGAAATTTCTTTACCTCCCAAAATTCTTCTTAAGACTTCTTCAGAACAGCTTTCTTCTATTTTCTTTCCATATTTTCTTCCGTCAAACTTTCTTGTTCCAGAATACAATTCGACGTAAACAATCGGATAATATGTTTGAATGGATAAATTGACATGGGGCAAATCTACATTTACAAGTTTAGAATTTATTTTTTTAGACAATTCCTCGGCTTTTTTCTTAATTAAAGCATAAATTCGCTTATCTTGGCATAATTTTTCAAATTCTTCACTCATTCCGAGATTAACATTCTTTATTTGTTTTAACTCAGAATATTTTTCAGTTTTTTTGTTGAAAGTTGTTCCGTCATTATTTGACTGTCCGGAAATGACTTCCATCATTAAAGCAGTGCCATAAACATCGTTGCATAAAACACCGACTTGGTCTAAACTCATACTTAAATCAATTAATCCGTACCTTGAAACCCTTCCGTAGCTTGGCTTTATTCCAACAATACCGCAATGAGAAGCAGGATTTCTTATTGAACCGCCCGTATCTGTTCCTAATGCAATATCGCACATGTTAGATGCAACTGCTGCTGCGCTTCCTGAAGAAGAACCACCAGGAACTCTGTCGCATTTTGGATTTTTTGTAGGACCAAACATTGAATTTGCGCCAGTTGAACCGCAGGCAAAACAATCCATATTTGTTATTCCTATTATTATTCCATCTTCTTTCTTTATTTTCTCAACAACATCTGCATCGTAAGTTCCATAATAGTTTTCTAATGTTTTTGAAGCACAGCTAATTGGCATATCTTTTACATTTATACAAGCTTTAACTGCGATTGCTAATCCTACTAATTTCCCTGCCTTGCCTTTCTTTAATTTTTCGTCAATTAATTTGGCTTCATCTAATGCCGATTCATTTACATACAAGAAGGCGTTTATATCTTTATTTTTCTTTTTGATTGCATCTAAGAAAGACTTAACATTATCTACTGCAGATAATTTCCCTGATTTTATTTTGTCTAGTTTTTCTTTCGTATTCATTTTCTTTTTTTGATTAGCTCATTGAATAATTTTAAATAATCTACCATTCTTTTTTCTCCATTAGGAAATAATCATCTTTAATCTTTGGTGCGTTTTTAAAAATTCGTTTCCTGAATTCAGTTGAATCTGTAACTTCTTTTGAAGGAGTTCTAACCTGCAAGTCTCTTTCCGCTCCAAATTTCTCTTTAACGTTAACTTTAGAAAGTGCAGAAATAAACTCATCCATGATTTTCTTAGCCTGAATAACAATTTCTTCTTTAGTTGCCATAGAAGTAAGACAAATCAGCACAATTAAAAAACTTTGCTTTAATAAGCCACTCCCCTGCCAAATTTTGGTTTTAATAATAACGAACTAAAAAAGTTAAAAGTTAGCACCAACTCGCGATTTAACTGGAAATCAATCACATAACGTTGGCGCTCAGTAGGAGCCGTCCCTCCCAACTCATTTTCTAAAGTTACAATCAATCGCTCGGTAAATGGTGCTAACTTTTTAAGTTTCGATTAATGATGCTGACTTTCACTAATAACTTTAAACCTTCTCAAACCTCATTACACGGCTTCTAGAAGCCATTTCCAGCGAAAGTTTTATATACACTGCTAAACCATTTAAAAACATGGCAGAAAGTGCTTTTAGAGGTGCAATAGACTTCTTCCAAAGGCTTGGAATTTATGATGTTGTACTTCCATTTTTATTAGTTTTTACCATAGTTTTTGCTGTTTTAGAAAGAACAAAAATACTTGGAACAGAAAAAATTGACGGAAAAGAATTTACTAGAAAAAATCTCAATTCAATGGCGGCATTTGTCATTGCATTGCTAACTGTTGCATCAAGCCAAATTGTTGCGGTAATAAACCAAGGGTTGGCCAAGATTGTTTTACTATTAGTTATTGTAATCTCTTTTTTAATGTTAATCGGAAGTTTCTTTGGAAAAGATGAAGTTCAATTAACGGGCGGATGGAGAGCGTGGGGAATGGGATTGTTATTCATTGGAATACTATTAATTTTTGCAAATGAAGTTGGCTGGCTAACTCCATTCTGGGATTATTTGATGATTAACTGGAATACAAATGTAGTCGGAGCAGTAACATTAATTATTTTAGTTGTTTTATTCATGGGATATGTAACAAAAGGAGAAAAACCGGAAAAGAAATCAGGGGAGGAGAAAGGTAAATAATGGCATTTCAGGACGCATTATATTTATTGGACCAAATGGGATTTACTGATGTATTTTTGCCATTCATATTAATTTTCACGATAATCTTTGCAGTTTTACAAAAGATTGAATTATTTGGAGAAGGAAAAAGCAGAAAATTCAATTCAATAATCTCGTTGGCATTAGCAATAGGAGTCATAATTCCTCATTCACTAAACAAATATCCGCCTGGAACGGATGTTGTTCAAATTCTAAACACAGCACTTCCAAATGTTTCGTTATTCATAGTTGCAATAGTATTCTTATTAGTTGTAATCGGAATATTTGGAGGAAAAGCTGAATGGAAGAACTCGTGGGCTGGCGGAATAGTCACATTCATCGCTGTTGCTGTCTTAACATTTATTTTCGGAAATGCGGCAGGATGGTGGAAATCATCAGGAATTTACTACTGGCTTTCAGACCCCAATATTCAGGCAATGCTTATAGTTTTAATCGTATTCTGGCTTATTGTCAGTGCGATAACAAAAGAAAAAGAAGATGAAAGTTCTGCTGAGAAATTCGGACAATTCTTTGGATCGGCTGCAAAAGCGGCACAAGCAGCAGATAACAAAGGAAAAGGAGGAAGTTAAATGGCAACCTTGCTTGAAGCAGGACTATTGAATCACTTCAATTCGTTCTTTATTTTCTTGTTTGTAATCATCGCGGTTTATGCAATATTGGGAAGAATAAAACTATTTGGAGAGAATAGCGCATTAAATTTCACAATAGCAATAATATTCGGTGTTTTATTTGCGAGTTCCAGTTATGCTTCAAAAATATTTCAATATGCAACGCCATGGATTGTATTTTTGTTCATGGTAATGATATTTTTAGAACTTGCTTCAAGACTAATGGGAAATAATCCTGAAAAAAGTGTTATTCATAACCCAGCATCAATTGCGATTGTTTTGGTTCTCATTGGAGTTATCTTTATGATTGCGGCAGGACAAGTTAGCAAAGAAAAAACAGAAAAACTTGAAAAGTCTGGAGTTCTTGAGCCCGGAGAAAATAAAATACTTTCCTTCCCGGAGAAAGTAGGAGAAACATTAAGACAACCTGCAATTTTAGGATTGATTGTTGTTATGTTGGTAGCTACATTCGCAATAATGCTTCTATCTCACGAATCAAAATAATTTCTTATTCATTAGCGTCCAGTCAAAATTATTGTTTTAATTACTAAACGAAAAATTAATTTTACTACTATAGATTACCATTATTGATCTAGTGCTGTGCCCATGCAAGATTTTGTTTTTGATTACTAAACAAAAAAGTTAGTGTTGTTCGCGATGTAATTTCGAAATATTAGAAATCGCTGAAGCCCCGTAGGTGGCGACCCCCGCAGCTCAGTTTATTCTTAATTAGAAATCTCTCACGCATGACGCTAACTTTTAATTAGGCATAATTATTGGTGCTAACTTTCAATTAAGCAAAATAACTATTTCTTCTTAATGTTTTGAGTAATTCTAGAAAGTTCGTTTACATTCTCTACAAAGCCAGGCAGTATTTTCTTGAACACCTGCTCTAATGCTTTGATATCAGTAGAAACTTCTCTCATAACTGTATCTGAATCACCAATCTTCCCCATAATTGCTTTCTGCAATGAATCGAATCCAAGCTTCATATTCTTAATCTGCTCATCCATAGAGACCAATTTCAATTCCATAGAAGACTTCCATTCAATTATTCTATTAACGTGATCAACAAGTTCGCCCCATTTTTCTTCGATTATTGACTCTGCTATTTCAGATATCTTATTTGCATCTGGAGAAGAATCAGTTTGAGGCTGAGAATAAGTTCCAGGATTAAAAGAAGGTTCAGCAGGAGGGTCATAAGACTGGCTCGAATCGGCTTGATTCATAGCATCAAAAATCTCTGCATTTGAAAATCCTTGATATAACAATCTTTGTACAACCTCATCATTGCTCATATTCTGAGAACGCATCTTGACAACTTGATTAACTAAGTTCGGGTTTGCCATTATTTAAAAAATACCTCCTATGTTTTATAAAGTTTGTGTAAACAACACCTATTTCTTCCTCTCACTCAATATCTTATCCAATTCCTGTCTTGTTACAAAATTCAAAGGTTCCCAGTAACTGATGTATTTTTGTAAAACTGCAACCTCTTCTTTTGTAGCGCTTAACTTAAGTTCCTTAACTAAAAGCACCAATTTTTCCTTCAAATCATTAATGTCGGATTTCAAATCCATAAGCTCAGAATTAATAATTTTCACATCAGAGATTAGCTTTTTGTCGTTCGTAATCATATTTTGCTCGGTAACCTGAGCTTTTTTTCTTAAGGTAGAATATTTGTCTTCCAAAGTTTTCAAAGTTCTGCTCACATTATTGACTTGAGCGGATACATCTGCAATTATATTCGGACTTATTTCTTCCTTGCCTCCGAATAATCCTTTTTTCGCTTCTTGTTTTGGTGCCATGGGCGCTTGTTCTGCCATTTTTCGAGTAACCTTTATATACCTTCTATCATTAATCGTTTATATATCGGCAATTATATAATAATTTGTTGCTATAAAGTAGTAGTATAAAGGGGTTGGTAGGTGGCAGACGAAAATAGCTATGAAGTACTTCATGAAGGAGAAGAAACTATCCTTCGTGTGAATGCGGAGAACTGGCTGACAGTTCCTTCTTTGGAAGATGATCCTATCACCATGTCCAGAACAGTGGATATGCTTATTGAAGTAAGTCAAACTGCTAGATTAATTTTTTCTCAGAAAAGAGATTATGAATATGACTTCAGTCAAACAAGAATGCTTGCTGAAATTGCACTTCTCTACAATAGATTAGTAAAAGAAAAAGACGTCATAAGTTTTGAAAGGCTTGATGTTGAACACGGAGACAGATATCTAAATACAAAATATGCAAAACTAAAAAATCTTCTTTTCACCGCAATGAAATCAGATCCTCTCGCATGTTATGTTGAGCTTACCAGAATGTTAAGAGAAGAAAGAACTACACTTGAAAAATTTAAAGATCCTTTAGCTGCACCATATCAATTGAAATTAATAAATGTCTTAGCTTATTCAATAGGTTTGTTTGACAAAACAAAAATGATCATTCTTGCAAAACCTTACTTACCGGGATACATTGTTGGAACAAGAGATGTTTACAAGAAACTATTTTCTCCTGTAATAAAACCGGATTTTATGTATACAAAATTAATGGGAACTTATCCTATTGATGGAGAAGAACTAGACAGTTATTCAATCGGACAAAGTGAAGTCACAATTTTCAAAGTTCCAGATACAATTCAATATATCTACCATTTGAATCCTCCTGAATTTAATTTAGGCGAGGAGCACTACGAACTTCTCGATTTATCGAGAAGAATTATGGCAGAACACCAACCTGGAAAAGAAGAATTTACCGACCCAGAAAGAATGAGACAGGTTTTCTACAGTGTTGGGAGAGATTTACTAGATGAACTTGCAAACTTCAGAAATATAAGATTGAGTCAGGATGATTTGGCCGAATTAACTCAAATTTTAGTTAGATATACAATTGGATTTGGATTAATTGAAGTTCTTTTAAGTGATGATAAAATTCAAGACGTTACAATTAACAGTCCGATGGGGCATATTCCTATGTTTATTGTTCATGCTGATTGGGGGGAATGCAAAACAAACATCATTCCTACTCCTGCGGAGGCAGAAAGCTGGGCGTCAAAATTAAGATTAATTTCTGCAAGACCACTTGACGAAGCCAACCCGATATTGGATACAGAAATTGAACTGCCTGGAGCCAGAGCGAGAGTTGGAGTAATCGCACCCCCCCTAAATCCTTCAGGATTAGCGTATGCATTTAGAAGACACAGGGATAAACCTTGGACGCTCGGATTATTTGTCAAAGGAGGAATGTTAAATGCATTAGCTGCTGGGTTGTTAAGTTTCTTAATTGATGGAAACAGAACTTTATTAGTTGCCGGAACAAGAAGTGCAGGAAAAACTTCTTTATTAGGGGGAGTTTTAACTGAAATCTCAAGAAGATATAGAGTAATTACAATCGAAGATACATTAGAACTTCCAGGCAGAGCATTAAGAGAACTCGGTTATAACATTCAGCAAATGAAAGTTGCATCTGCACTTTCTAAAGGAACACAAGAAGTAAGTGCCGATGAAGGGATAAGAACCACATTAAGACTTGGAGATTCCGCATTAATAGTTGGAGAAATTAGAAGTTTAGAAGCAAAGGCGCTGTATGAAGCGATGAGAGTTGGTGCATTGGCAAATGTTGTTGCAGGAACAATTCATGGAGATTCTCCATATGGTGTATTCGACAGAGTTGTAAATGACTTAGAAGTTCCTAAAACATCATTCAAAGCAACAGACATTATTGTTGTTTGTAACCCAATAAGAAGTGCAGACGGACTTCATAGATGGAGAAGAGTAACTTCAATAACTGAAATAAGAAAATTCTGGACAGAAGATCCTTTAGTTGAGCATGGATTTGTTGATTTAATGAAATACGATGCAATCACAGACCAATTAGTTCCGACTGATGCATTAATCAACGGAGAATCAGATATTTTGAAATCGATTGCAGGAAATGTAAAAGATTGGGCAGGAAATTGGGATGCAGTTTGGGATAATATTGAATTAAGAGCAAAAATGAAGCAAGCACTGGTTGATTATTCGATAAAAACACACGATTCAGAATTATTGGAAGCCGACTTCTCAGTATTAGCAAATGATGAGTTCCATCGAATGTCGGAGTCGGTAAAAGAAGAAGTTGGAAGTTTAGATAGCAAAATAATTTTCTTTAGATGGAATGAATGGATGAAAACTATGATTAAAAAAAGAGGTAAAATATAATGCCGGCACCTCAGCAAGACATAAAAGATTTGATTCAGAAGTATACTAAAAAAGTAGAAACCCAGCTAAATGTTCCTCTCTCGAGTGTATCTGAAAAACCTCTTACAACAAGAGAGTACCAGGACTTCAGAAAGCAATATATGCCAGGACCTATGTCTTTGTATGAAAAGTTATGTAATGCAAGCGAAAAAATTCTAAAAGTTGCACCTGGACCAAAAGATAAGCCGTTAATTGAAAGGGCAATTAAAGTAACACAGCTTAACATAACTCCAACGGGAGCATACAGTTTTGCTATGCTTGCGCCAACACTAATGGCGATATTTGGCTCATTAATCAGTTTTGCAATATTTGATTCATTCTTTTTTGTATTCTTCTTTTTGATAACCGCATTAGTATTGTATATTCCGCTTCAAAGAATGCCGATGATTATGGCAGACACATGGAGATTAAAAGCCAGCAACCAAATGGTTCTTGCAGTATTCTTCATAGT
>JBBSYT010000099.1:0-3103 GCA_038045085.1 Nanobdellota archaeon | reverse complement strand
CATGAGACATACTTCAAATATAGAAAGAGCAATAGACTTTGCAGCAAATCACTTATCAGCACCATTATCTTTAGATTTGAAAAAAGTAATTTGGGACGTACAAACTGAAAAATACGGAACAATAAAGGATTCCCTAGAATCATATCTTGAATCGTGGAAAGCGTACAACATGGAATTTGTTGAAGCAATGCATTTAATCGAAGCATCATTATACGAAGGTTCTGAAGATAGAAGAGTTGAGCTGCTTGAAAAGTCATTGGAATTAATATTGGAAGAAACGTATGAGAAAATGCTGCACTATGCACAAAATCTTAAATCTCCAATAACAATGCTGCATATGCTTGGAATCATCCTTCCAATTCTAGGGCTAGTTATTTTACCATTAGTTGTTTCATTCATTGAAGTCATCCAATGGTATCATCTTGCGGCACTTTACAATATTGTTCTTCCGATTGGGGTTTATTACATGGGAAAAAGTATTTTATCAAAGAGGCCAACAGGATATGGTCAAGGAGATGCGAGCGATATCAATCCCGGATTAAAAAAGTACAAAAACATAATAATCAAGATACTGGGCGGAGAGTTTGTAATAAATCCGCTAGTTGTTAGTCTTCTAATTGGGGGAGTTTTGTTTTTAATAGGATTTAGCCCATTAATTTTACATTTCATATCTCCTGGGTTTGATGTTATTTACGATTCAACTATTTCCGGAGGTTCTCCATTGGTTGTTACAACCGATGCACAGTCTTATGCAGGAACTCCTAAATTTGCGTTACAGCAATATCAGATGAGTAAATCTAAGGATGCTGCAAAAATAGGAACAATGCTCGGCCCTTACGGAGTTGGAGCCACAATACTAAGCTTAACCATCCCTCTCTCAATTGCTTTCGCAGTAGGTTTATTTTACAAATTTAAGTCAAAAAATGTAATTAAAATAAGAGAAAACACAAAATCTCTTGAAAAAGAATTTGCGTCAGCATTATTCCAGTTAGGAAATAGATTGGCTGATGGACTTCCGGCTGAAATTGCCTTTGACAAAGTTGCAAACACTATGGAAAATACAGTTTCTGGCTCATTCTTCAAAGCAATTTCTGCAAACATAAGAAGATTAGGGATGGGTGTTGAAGAAGCCATATTTAATCCAAGAAAAGGAGCATTGCTCGCCTTTCCATCAAATATAATTGAAAGTTCAATGAAAGTTATGGTTGAATCTGCAAGAAAAGGTCCAATCATAGCATCAAAGGCTGTATTGAGTGTTTCTAAATACATTAAAGAAATTCATAGAGTGAATGAGAGACTTAAGGATTTGATGGCCGACATTATTTCTTCCATGAAATCGCAGATTGCATTTTTAACTCCTGTAATTTCAGGAATTGTTATTGGAATAACTTCTATGGTTAGCGCGATAATTTCAAAACTGAGTTCGAATATTGCAAAAACAACAGCAACTGCACCAGGAGGAGCTGCACAAGCAACAACTGTTGCAGCGATGTTTGGAGATACAATTCCAACATTTTATTTCCAGTTGATTGTTGGATTCTATGTTGTTCAAATTGTTTATATCATGACTATCTTGGCTAATGGAATTGAAAATGGGGAAGATAGATTGAATGAAGAGTTTATGGTTGGAAACAGCTTAATTTCCAGTACAAGACTTTATGTTATAACTTCATTAGTGATAATATTGATATTCAACTTCATTGCTGCTTCTATATTAGTTTAAGAAACGAGTCTAATTATGTCGGGATAAACCCGTACTCACTGGACAACCGCGCGTCAGATATTTAAACTAAAAGTTTTAAAGATTATTAATGCCATATAAATCATCAGCTACTCGAAGTTTGAACGATAAGAAACGGGGTTTTAAGATACCGAAAAAATCTGCAAAACTAGCAAACTTTCTGGGAATACTCACGGGGGATGGGTACATAGGTTGCTATGGATACAATCACGTGATTGAAGTGATTGGAAATTCGGAAGAAGATAAAGAATTTTTATTAGAGCATGTTATTGGTTTATTTAAAAAATTATTCTCAATTGAACCAAAAAAATACTTTAGAAAATATGAGAATACACTCGTAATAAGAGCAAACTCCAAGGGAATATATCACTTCCTAAGAGATCAAAATTTTCCAGATGGAAAGAAGAAAAGACTCGTTATTCCAGCTTGGATCAGAGGATCAAATTTGAATATGCAAGAATTTGTCAAAGGGTTATTTGATACTGATGGTTCACTATGTCTTAAGAAGAATCATGGCAAATATGAATTCTATCCAGTTATTAATATCTCATTAAAAGAACGTCATATTTTATCTGAAATAAAACAATGGATAAGCGAACACGATATAACTTCTTACATAGGAAAGAACAATGAGATTGATAAAAGAACGATGAAAAGGTATCCTCGATTTTATATTCAAATAAGTGGATATAAAAACACTTTTAAATGGATAAAACTAGTTGGGTCGAATAACTCTAAACACATTAAAAAAATAGAGAAAATTAAAATGGGACAGGCCGGATTTGAACCAGCAATGCCATGATCTTCAGTCATGTGCTTTCCCAGGTTAAGCTACAGTCCCGTTAAAAGTATTCTTCTTCCACTTCATCTTCAGATTCTTGATCTTCTATTTCTTGTTCTTTTTCTTCTGGTCCTGATGCTTGTGGAACATTAGTATAAACCTTGGGCGGAGCTCCTGCTCCTTTCTCAACAACTTCAATCTTGCCGAATTTTCCTGCACTTAACTGCAACTCCCCCTGCCATTCTCCAACATAACCATTTGTAATCTTAATTTTGTCTCCGATATTTACTAAATCAACCTCATCATTCCATAATGTTAATGTGATAGTAACGCCAGAACCATCTTTTATTTTAGCATTGCAGACTCTTCCTTGTTTTCCGAACTTATCAAATGTCCTTGAAGCTGATTTATCTGCTACTTCTGCAGTTAAATCAACATTTCCCTGTCTTGCGTGCAAATCCTTTATTTCCATTAAAACTTGAGAAAGAAGTGCATTTATATAGTTTTTCTTTGAAAATCAGGCGTTTACTGCTGTGTTTTGAGAATTTATAGAACTAAGAGCCTGCCTCACCTTAGCTTCA
>JBBSYT010000098.1:0-17685 GCA_038045085.1 Nanobdellota archaeon | reverse complement strand
AATTCGCACGGCTCAGCCGGGCGTTATCTCATTGTTAGTCACGTTAAAAAATGCTTTGTATGCTAAAAACGCGGAATAAATATCTACTTTTGATATTATTTCTGATGGGGAATGCATTCCTAATACTGGAGGTCCAATATCAATAACATCGCATCCATATTTTGCAATCATATATGCGATTGTTCCTCCTCCGCCTTCATCAACTTTTCCTATTTCTCCAGCCTGCCAGCATATATCATTCTCATTTAGTAATCTAGTAATGAATGAAACATATTCTGCATTTGCATCACTTGCTCCGTACTTTCCTCCGGAACCTGTATATTTTTCAACAGCAACTCCTCCTCCGATTTTATTTACATTTCTGGCATCAAATGATCCCGCAAAAGTCGGATCGAATCCTGATGTAACGTCTGCTGAAAGTACAATCGATTTAGAAATAACTTCATTTACTGTTTTTTTACTATTTCTTTTTCTTAAAACGATTTCAACTACTCTTTCCATTAATTGAGATGCTGCCCCCGTATTTCCAGTACTTCCAATCTCTTCTTTATCGTAAAAGAATGCAAATCGTGTTCTTTTTTTATTTTCAGAATTAAGGAATGCTTTTAACGTAGCATAAGAACACGATTTATCATCTTGTCCGTATGCTGCTATCAATGCTCTGTCGAAACCAACATCTCTTGCTTTTGTTGCCGGAACAAGTTCGATTTCTGCAGAAATGAAATCCCCCTCGGTTATTCCATATTTTTCATTTAATATTGACAATATTCCTAATTTTATTTTTTCCTTCAGCCCTTCTTCTTTGACTATGGGAATATTTCCGATTATGACATTAAGATTTTCTGCTTCAAATGCATCTCTAACGGTTTTATTATCTGATTTTCTGTCAATGTGCGGCAATAAATCAGAAATAACAAAAACTGGTTCATCCTCATTTTCTCCTACTCTTATTTCTCTTTTTTTGCCGTTCTTATCCATAACAATTCCGTGAATGGCTAAAGGAGTTTCAAACCACTGATGTTTTTTTATTCCGCCATAGTAATGTGTTTTTAATAATGCTAAATTTCCATCTTCATAGAATGGACGCGGTTTTAAATCCAATCTTGGAGAATCAATGTGAGACCCTGTCATATTGAACTCCGGTTCCTCTCCAATTATTCCCAATACTACACTTTTATTTTTATTGTTATAGAAAAATGAATCTCCCGGATTTAAATTTTCAAACGAATCCAGTTCTTTGAATCCTTTTGCTTTTGCTGTTTTAATTATTACTTCTGTTGCTTCTCGTTCTGTTTTTGCTTCGTTAAGGAATTCTTTATATTTCTCACAGAAAGAGAAAATTGTTTGTCTTTGCTTTTCATTAAAGTTATTCCATGCTGAGGATTGTTTAATTACCAGCTTTTCCTGCAGTTTTGCGAACTTTGATTTAGTCATTTTTACCTATTTTTAACCCTATTTAGCTTATTTATGGTGTCTTTTATTTATAAATGTTGTGAAATTTTATCTTAATTACTATTTTTTACCTATTTTTGTCCTATTTTAGACTATTTTTGTATTAATTGGTCATTTTCTTTATAAATAAATGAAAAATTAACAAGTTTTGGCTTAAATTTGCGTTAAATTTTACTTAAAAGACGTATTTTTGTCAATTTTCATCAAAAATATGCATATTTTAACGTTTTTCATACAGATATATTACCATTTTCAAAATATTTATATACTAACCCTATTCTAAATTAATCATGGCAAAATTTATCTGTGAAAGCTGTCGGTACAGTTTTAACCCAAAAGGAGCTGACAAGATTGTTCCTCCTAGAATCTGTCCTTACTGCAATCGGAGAGAATCAGTTGTTCTTGAAAAATCCGCACAGGATTTAATTGATGAATTTGGAAACTAAATATTATATTTAGATCCTTTAAATGACGCAATTCTTTGAAGAAGTCCTTGGGCCGAAGGTGATTTCATTTTTTTGATTTCTTCTCTTACTCTGCTGAATGCCATTTTTAGTTTTTCCTCAACTTTTTCTTCATCGTCTCCAAATCTTACCACAACCACGTCGAGAAAATCATTTGAGTTTTTAGAATGAACTTCTTTTTCTAATTTTTTGATGTCATTCATTATTTCAATAGCAAATTGCTCAGAAGTATCTATGTTAGTTGTTTTAACGATGCTTCTGTCTGCTGTTCCATCGTTAAACAGAATTTTAAGCGTTGCCGGTTCATTTCTTATATAATTTAGAATTTCAACGTGTTTAAAATTAACAGTTATTATATTCATAGTAATACTTAATCATAGAACATTTATAAAATTATCTAAGAGTTTTGTTTTCTAATCCGCTGGTTTTTCTTATTTCAGATGTGTTTTTATTATTTTTTTCTACATGATACATTCCTGCTATTCCGCCAATAATTGCAATCGTTCCACCGATTATTGCAGCATTTCTTACCCATTTCCAATATTTTCTTGTTCTTGCTTCTTCTTCAGAATAATAAATCGGAGGGCGAATTATTCTTCGTTGCGAAGGCTGGTCATATGTATGACTGTATGCATAACCATCAGTATTGTTCATTTAAACCTCTTGCCTGTAGAACCCACCTAGTTGGGGTTTTATATAGTTAACTGAACAAGAGGCTTTGTAGAAAATAACGCCGCCGCCTTGTTGCGAGGCTTCATGTGTTACAAAATAGAGCATTTTCCGAGGCACAATCGAGGCAAAGCCTCGCTGTGCACAGCTCGACGTTGTCGAGATTGTGTTCCAGATAGGAAAATGCAATAAATCAGCATAATAAGCCGAGCTGACGCTGCGTTATTTTCTATTTTCTACAAAGCCTGAACAAGAATTACTTTCTAACAGAATACCCATCGAAAGATGATTGTCTTGTTAGTTCTCTTTCTGGAACGTTGTTTGCCGATATTCTTGAATCATAGAGATTGTACACAATTCCTGCTGCAACTAACCCTGCAGTTAATATTGCTGCTTTTGCTGTTCTTGGCAGAACTGAAAAGTTGCTTCTAGCTGCATTAAGATCTCTTTGTCTCATGTTTGCAAGGTAATTTCCTTGAACTATGTCTCCTATCATAATATTTTCCAGAGTAATACTAGTATATAAATCTTTCGATTTGTAACTACTTCTTAGTGGTGTTTTTAACTAGCCCAGAGTAGGCAATTATTGCCCCAACAATGATTATGGTCCAGAATAAAACCCACGTTATCAGCTTTAATGCAAAGACAACTAAGTTTATTACAAGCAACGCAATAAGCAAGAGAATAGCAAGTTGTTTCAAATCTTTCATTTTAATTTCTTATATCCAATCCATACAAGAACAAGCAATACAACTCCTAAAAGAACGAATCTGATTACATCTGAGAATCTGTCCCAGTATCTTACAGTTGCGAAGAATAAATTTAATATTCCTCCCAATAAAAATCCAGAGCTTATGCTTTCAACTGTTAAAACAACTCCGAGAACTAATCCAACGAATCCTGCAATCACCATTACTATGAACGATCTGTCATCGTATATTTTTTGAGCAGTATCAAGCGATTTTCTGCAAGTAAAATCAATATCGCAATATCCTGTCTGATATCCAACAGGAACAGGTTTTGAATATTCCGCAGTATTTGTCCATTGTCCGCCGCTCAATATACAAGCTCCTCTATTGCTGTAATTTATTTCAGATTGATTTCTGCCGCAGAACTTATTGTAGTCTGGTGCGTTAAAGAATGTGGATATTCCATAATTTACAAACAAAGTGAATATGATTGCAATACCTATCGCCAAGAACCATTTCTTAATTTTGTTCGGTTTTTGCTCCATATTATGTGTATTCGGTGTGTTTCTTTTTAAATTTTTGTTATTTTATGCCACAAAAATCAATTAAACCACCATTTAAATACTCGGCTCATTTATTATTAAAAATGAGGTGTCACTAAATGGCTAAAAAAACAAAAAAATCAGCAAAAAGATCTGGTAAAAAGAAATCTAAACGATAAAATTAATCGATACTGCCCGGCGAGGCGGTATCTTTTTCTACAAAAATTTATATATCCGGTGCTCGTTGTTTGACACATGGACGAAATAGAGTTGGTAAAAAGCACCGATATTTTCAAGAATTGCAAGAATATTGTAGTTGGGAGAGGAAATTTAAATGCAAATATACTCTTTATAGGCGAGGCCCCCGGAAAAAACGAGGATATTCAAGGACTTCCTTTCGTTGGCGCAGCTGGAAAGAATTTAGATAAATTATTGGCTAAAGTTGGTTTAACTACGGATAATATTTACATTGCAAACATTCTCAAATGCAGACCGCCAGAAAATAGAAATCCAACAACTGAGGAAATTAAAAAACATACCCCTTGGCTTATGAAACAGATTAGAGAGATGAAACCTAAAGTAATATGTTCATTGGGAAATTATGCAACTAAATTTTTCTTTGGTAGTTGTAATCCGGACAATATGAAAAAACAACCAGGAATAACGCAAGTTCATGGAAAAATACAAATAATTGAGATTGACGGTATGACAATAACGCTTATCCCTCTCTTTCATCCTGCTGCAATAATATATAATAGAAATTTAACTACTGAGTGGAAAAAAGATATGGAAATAGTTAAGCAGGAAGTTTTGCAGCATAAGAAAGTTTAAATATATGATTTAAGTGTTCGATACATGACATTTACAGATAAAGTAAAAGAACTTCTTTGTTTCGGATTGGCTGGATCATGTTTTCTCGGATGCACATACGGAGTTGCGACTAAGAATTATGGTGCGGCAAGTGGAGCAGGAATTGTTGCATGCTTATTTGCACGCCAGGGATTCTCTTACGGTTCAATGACTGCCGAAGAAGCGAGAGAGATTCTGAGACGGAGATTCTCAAAGCATTTTCTCGTGATGGAATATTTCAATAAGAACAAAACTATTTCTTAATCATTTTTGGATAAGTTCCCGGTTCCATAAATACTGCATCAAGCAAAACAACAATGCCCTTTTCTTTAATCATTATTTCGTTTGAATTCATTCTTAGTTTTCCAATTGCAATTAATTCGTTTTTCAAAGTTAGAACCGCGCAAGTTTCATCATATTTCGCATCGCTTTCTAATTTTGAAATTCCCGGAATGTTCAATGCAGAGCCATGACACAATGAATTTACAGTATAATCTGTCACCCATATTTTTGGAAGATGATTGATTGCGCTTTCCATCGGCTGAACGCATTTTCTTATTAGTTTTTCATTTTTATCTTCTTTCCAGAAAGCATAAGCATCTTGCAAATCCTGCAATGTAATCAGTGTTTCTTCATTAAACGGCCCTGCTTTTGTTCTTCTTAACTCAACCATGTGAGCATTTGTTCCTAATTTTTTTCCTAATCCGACACAAAGTGTTCTTATGTAAGTTCCAGCTTGACAACCAACTTTAAACAACACATCCTGTCCCTCCATTTCTAGGATGTCGATGTAGTAGATTTCTCTTTCTCTCTCTTGTCTTTTTACCGCAGATTTTAATGGAGGGATTTGTTTTATTTTTCCTAAGAAGTCTTCGAATGCCAGTCTTATTCTGTCTTCAGCAACCGGAGTGTGCAAATGCATTATGCATATATATTCTTTTCCAGCAGTCAGCAATCCTTGAACTATTTTTGTTGATCTTTCTAATGCAACAGGAAGAACTCCAGTTACATTTGGGTCTAAGGTTCCAGAATGTCCTGCTTTGTTTAAATTTAAAATCTGTTTAACGTAGGCAGAAACTTGATGGCTTGTTGGCCCTTGTGGTTTGTCAATGTTAACAATTCCGTATTCTATTAATTTCTCAACAGATCTTTTTTCAGGATTAATTCCAAATTTATCTGAAGTTTTAGCTTCCTTTTTAACGAGAATAGTCCTATTTACTTGTTCAAATGGTAATTTACTCATTGTTTATACTCTTATATGGGTAATTATTAAGAAAATGAGGTTGTTTTTAAGGTTTTCTGATTTTGAAAAGATTATAAGAGACCTCTTCATCTCGTGCCAATATGGCACTACAGACATTACCGCAAAAAACAACTCTGCAGGAGATAGAGAACCGCTATTGGCATCTTAGTTGCAATCTAACTTTTTGGCAGACTAAACTGTTTCCCTTAGAGCAAGAAGCCTTAAGTTAGTTTACAGTAGTTATGCATAATCAGTTTGGAGATATGACGTGGAATGATTTAGATAAAAGTAAGGTAGCATCTCCTCTCATAGTTCAAGCATATGAACATTTTGAAAAAACATTTTATGATAGACTTAAAATAGAAGGAAAATTTGACGCAAGTCATAGATAATAGAATTTATTGTTTATTTTTGCTCTTTTCGGTTCCTGAGCTTACTTTTCTTTCTTTTTTATCCATTGCATGTTGCTCTTTCTCGGTATGATCGTGTGTTGAATGGTCATGACCAGAATGGTCGTGTTCATGTATATGTTCTATTGCTTCTTTATTATGTTCTTTAGATTTATCTTCGCCCATCATTTTCTCTTTTAATTGTTCCAATTTAGATTTTTCAACTTTTACTTCTTTCTTTTTCTCTAGATATTTGTGTCCAAACAATTCCGCCTTGACACTTCCTTTGTCGTCTTTTATTGCAACGACTTTTATTTTTCCGGGCGGATTTTTTATTCCTCTCTTCCACAACTCTCTGTTTATCATTTGACCTAATTTAACATCAGAAGATTTCATATGTTTTTCTAAGAATTCTTTAACAATATTTACTGCTCTTTTGGCTCTTTTGTATTTGGCTCTTCTAATTACATTCGCTCTTATCGGAATTATGTATGTTCTTTCTAAGTTTGCCATTTTTATTGATTAGTACTTGACCTTCTCCAGTTTCTTTTTACAAATGTTTTTCTTCCGGGGTGAACTCTTCTTGTTTTTCCATAAATCTTAGGTATAATCCAGAAAGGAGCCCATCTAGTCTGCCTTCCTTTCTTAGCTAATCTCATCTTTCTTCCTTTAGTCATGTATCTTGCCATTTATTTTTTACCTACAATTTCTGTTGCGATTTTATCTAAGAATTTTTTACCAGCAGGAGTCATTACTCTTCCTTTGTTTACTCCTTTGTCTGATTTTTTAATTAGTCCGGCTGTTTCTAATTGCTGAAGCATTTTTCTTGCAATTGAACCAGAACCTTTCTTTGTTTCTTCAGGAGTGTAACCCATATTTTTTTTCCCGCCGTATTTTATTCTTAATGTATTTGTCCCGATTGGACCTTCCAAATAAACTGTCCTTAGAACTGCTGCTTCTCTTGTATGCCACCAATCTTTTCTCATTGGCGGTCTTTGTCTAGAAACTCCAGTTTTAACGAATTGAGCCCATGCTGGAGCTTTAAATTCAGGTTTAACTTCAAGTTCTTTAGCTGCTTTGAATATCAATTTGTCAGCTGGAACGTCTTGTACTATTGCCATGATATTTCTGCTTCTATGGTCATTTATAAAGGTTTTGCATAGTTTCTTGTGCAGCATATAGGCAGACTGCTAAGTTGAATGGGGGTTAACCAATGCTAAATTTATCATGGGCTTGGTAGTGTCAACTTTTCGTTTAGTAATTAAAACGAAAATAATCTAGCATTTGTTCGGCCACGACTATTCGTTGGGATGTTTTCATCAGAAATCTATTTAAACAAGTTAACAATCACAAAAATATGGTAGAAAATCTAATGGCTCAAAATAAAGGTCTAGATAGTATTTTTCTTACTTCTTGTTTAATTGGCATGGTTGCTGGCGGCAGATCGGGATTTTTAGCGGGAGAATATGTTGGTGAAACTTATCTAACAAATATGTCTGATTCTATAAAAACGGCAGTTGATATTGGTTCTACTTTATCTGGGGGAGCGTTCGGCTGTGCAGCAGTCGGTATTGCTTTGGTACTAACGTATGCAAGACGTTCTTGATTATTTCTTAACTTCTTCAAACGCTAATTTAATCTGCCAGTCTTCCCATCCGTTAGATTTTAGAACATATTTCAATCTATGTTCAGTGTGATTCGAATTTTTAATATAGTTTGTTAATTGTTCAAATGGCGTTTCTTTTTCAAATTTAGGAGTAAAAATAACTAGCAACATTGTTAATGATAAAAATAATGAAGGTAGCCATGAAAAGTTTTTACTTTCAACGTTAGTATTCTCTCCAGTTACTTCCTTCTTTGGAATTATTCTTACTGCGTTAGAGCTTATTTTTAACATATTAACTTCTTTCAATGTTGGAATTATTATTTCTTTTTCTATTCCAACTATGCTGAAATAGTTTATTCCATCTGAAAATGCCGTGTATTGGTTGTAGTCATTAGTTTCTTTTTCGAAATTCGTTATTAGTGGTTTCCAACTGCTGAACTTTCCATGAACATTTGCATTCCAAGAATAGCTATATCGTCTTAACTCGATTTTATCGTAGTTATTTGCTTCTATCCATTCTTTCGGAACTTTAAATGATATTTTTGTATGTGCAACTTGTTCATTCTTAAATTCAAATCCGCTTATGTAGAAGCATTGCAGTACATTTTCTTGGTATGGTGCATTTTCGGGGCAGTCCGGCATTGCCTGAACTGTTATTCTTGCTCTTGTTACATCTTTGTTTACTGTGATTCCAACGCTTGTGAAAAGAATATCTTCGTTGTTGATTAATTTTATTTGTTCGTTATTTGCAACTAATCTGTCAAAAAATAATGTTTCCTTTGGAAAGACTAACGCGGAAGCTAATGGAATTAGTAATAATAACATAACAAAGATTATTTGTTTTCTCACGCCGTTCCTCGAAACTTCTAAATCAATCATAGTTTTTCGTCTCTTTATTATGTTATTATTTTAACATTATCTAAGCCTCTGAAATCATTATCTCCAGTAATTAGTTCAGCTCTGCTGAATTCTGCAGTCGCATAAATTATGGCATCTACTGCTCCTAATTTATTTTTAATAGAAATCTCCGCAGCTTTTTCGGCAATTATTTCTCCCGGAACAAGAATTCTGCTTCTTTCTTTTATGAATTGCATAGCAGACGAGGGATCTTTTTTTATCATCATAATCCTTTTTTTTACTTCAAATAGAGACAATGATGAAGTTAGTATTACATCTTCGCCTTCTATTATTTTCTTTGCCTCGATACTCTCCTCTAAAAAATAAGCGAGCCAAACAGAAGAGTCAAAAAACTTAATATCTGTCAGTTTCATCCCTCAGTCCGTCAAGTATCTCTTTCATTGACATCTTTCCATAATATCCCCACATCGACTTCTCCGGTTTTCGAGCTTTCTTGATTATGATTTTGAGCAACTCATTGTAGGAATGTACTTTGTATTGCTCTCTGAGCCCCTTCAAATTGTCGACTATGTCTGTGTCTAGTTGAATTGTTGTTGTCGTCATACTATAGACTATAGGGCTATAGTTTATATAGTTTGTGGTTGAGTTATATGTTACTTTATAGTAGTAACAAATAGAAAGATTTATATATTACTTAAACCCATATGATGTTATGAAGGACATATCTCAAATAAAGGGTCTGCAAGATCTTGTTACAGACACAAAAGAGATAGTTAGCGATGTTAACTTTGCTTTTGATCCTAGAAATTTTCTTAGGATAACCGAGAGACATGGAGTTAAAATTACTTATGCCTTGGGATTGCTTGATGGTAGCACACTTGGCTATGTTCTTTGTAATGTGACATCAAGCCCGGTTAAATCAGGTCTAGCTATTTGTCTTACTGCACTTACTCATGCACTGGTTTATCAGAAGTCCAAGGAAAATAGAAGTCAATCAAGTATGGCAAGTTCTCAAACAAATTAATGTTTTCATAATCCCGACACAATCCTTTTATACAACCTCTTAACTCACAATCATTATCATTAGCGTACTTGAATGATAACATATAAACAAAAGCCAGATACAGATGAATCTATTTATTCTAGTTTGAACCCCATTGTTTCTAAATGGTTTAGAACAAAGTTTGAAACTTTTTCAGAACCTCAAAGATTTGCTGTTTTAGATATTCATTCAAGAAAAAATATTTTGGTATCTGCTTCAACTGGTTCTGGTAAAACATTAACAGCCTTTTTATCTGTCTTAAATCATTTAATCGATTCTTCAGAAAAAGGCATTTTAGAAAAGAAAGTTTATGCAGTCTACATTTCTCCTTTGAAAGCATTAAATAGAGATATTTCAGTTAATTTATTAGAACCATTGGAGGAAATGCAGGAACAGGCAGAAAAGAAATTTGGAATTAGAGTTGGAGTTAGAACTTCTGATACAACACAATCAGATAAAACAAAAATGCTAAAAAACCCGCCGCACATTTTAATTACAACTCCCGAAAGTTTAGCGATTTTACTTTCCTCTCCAAAATTCAAAGAACATCTTAAACAAGTTGACTGGTTTATCGCGGATGAAATTCACGCTTTAGCAGAAAACAAAAGAGGAGTTCATTTAAGCTTAAGCATGGAGAGATTACAAAGACTTTCTCCAGCAATGTCAAGAGTTGGTTTGTCAGCAACAGTTGCGCCATTGGAAAATGTTGCACAATTTTTAGTCGGAACAAACAGAGACTGTGAAATTGTAGACATTCCTGCCTTAAAGAAATTAGATCTGCAGGTTGTAAGTCCGGTTGCAGATTTAATCAACTCAGATTACACAACAATAAGCAATGAAACGTACAATTTGATAGATAAATTAATTCAGGAACACAAAACAACTTTAATTTTTACAAATACCCGTTCTGGAACAGAAAGAGTTGTTCATCATTTAAAAGAACGATTTCCTAAAAACTACTCAGAAAATATTGGAGCGCATCATGGTTCTTTGTCAAAGGGTCATAGAACAGAATTAGAGAAAAATCTTAGAGACGGAAAATTAAAGGCAGTAGTCTGTTCAACAAGTTTAGAGTTGGGAATTGATATCGGATATATTGATTTAGTTATTCTTTTAGGCTCTCCAAAGTCTGTAGCAAGGGCATTACAGAGAATTGGAAGATCAGGACACAAACTGCATGACACCACAAAAGGAAGAATTATTGTTTTAGACAGAGATGATTTAGTTGAATGTTCTGTTTTATTAAAATCAGCTATTGAAAAGAAGATTGACAGACTTCATATTCCTGAAAATTGTCTTGATGTTTTAGCACAGCAAATATTCGGAATTGCAATTGAAGAACAAATAAACATTGAAGAGTTATTCAACATGATAAAACAAAGTTATTGTTATCGAAATTTAAAGCGAGAAGATTTTGACCAAGTCATGTCTTATTTGGCCGGAGAATATTCTGAATTGGAAGACAGACATATTTATGCTAAAATTTGGATTGACAAAGAAACAAAAATGATTGGTAAAAGAGGAAAGATGGCTAGAGTTATTTATATGACAAATATTGGAACCATTCCTTCAGAATCTGGAGTTGTTGTTAAAGTGGGAGATTTAGCTATTGGAACAATTGATGAAGGATTCTTAGAAAGATTAAAACCTGGAGATGTGTTTGTTTTAGGAGGAAATACTTATCAATTTAGAAACGCATCAGGAATGGTTGCAAGAGTTCAAGCCGCAACTGGAAGAAGACCAACAGTTCCTTCTTGGTATTCTGAGTCTTTGCCTTTAAGCTTTGATTTGGCCAGCGAAATAGGAAAATTCAGAAAGTTATTACTTGAACATTTCTCAAAAAAAGAATCAAAGGAAGATATTTTGAAATTTATTAACAAATATCTTTATTTGGATAACAATGCAGCGAATGCTATTTATCAGTATTTTAAAGAACAATACGAATATGCAGAAATTCCAACTTCTACAAATCTTTTAGTTGAACATTATGATGAAGGAGAAAAGAAATATGCAGTTTTCCACACTTTATATGGGAGAAGAGTTAACGATTGTTTGGCAAGAGCAGTTGCTTATGCGATTTCAAAAATACAGCACAGAGATGTTGAAATAGGAATCTCAGATAATGGTTTTTATGTCGCTTCGGTTCATCCTATCCAGGCGGTTAGAGCATTTGAAATGCTTAAATCTTCAAGAATAGAAGAGTTAATGGCCTTAGCCTTAGACAAAACAGAAGTTTTGAGAAGAAGATTCAGGCATTGTGCAGCAAGAGCATTAATGATTCTGACACATTATAAAGGTCATGAAAAAAGAGTTGGAAGACAGCAAGTAAGTTCAATGATTCTGCTTCAAGCGGTAAAAAGAATCTCTGAGGATTTTCCAATATTGAAAGAAGCAAGGAGAGAAGTTCTTGAAGATTTGATGGATATTGCAAATACAAAACAAGTTTTGAAAGATATTAATGACGGAAAAGTTAAAATTAATGAAATAACAACAAACGTTCCCTCTCCTTTTTCATTTATGTTAGTTTTACAAGGTTACTTAGATGTTTTAAGAATGGAAGATAGAGTTGAGTTTTTGAAACGAATGCACCAGTCTGTTATTGAATCAATTGAAATAAAAAAAGGATTGAAGCAGGATAGAAAAGTAAGTAAAATTGATTATGCCGAGTTTTGGAAGTCTATTGAAGAAAAACGAAAGAAAGAAATGGAAACTAAGGAATGGCAGTTGAAAAATGCTATTCGCCAAATACATCATGTTCCAGGCTATGCTAAGGAAGATCTAGCAAGATTAGTTAATGACGAAGATTATGAATTAAGAGAAGATGTTATTTCTGCTATTAAAAAATATCAAAAACAGATTGAAGCAGAATGGCCTCCTATTTTAAGAAACTTTGTTTTTGCAAAATTAGGAATGAAGGCGAGCAAAGAATATAGTCAAGATGAAGACTTTTTGATACAGCAATTGAATGAAACTGCAAAAAGAATTAAATTACCTTCTGATATTATTTATGAAATAAAACGCTTAATTGACGGGGAAAGAACAGCCTTTAATTTTTCTTTTAAAAAATGGTTAAAAGAATTATTATCAGGTTCAATTCCTAAGCAATGGCCCGATGAACTGATTAAATTTTTGATTAAGGCCGAGAAAGAGATTTAAACTTCAAAGAAATTTAGTTTTCCTTTGCAGGGAATTGGTTTTATTCTTTTAGCATTTTTTAATATATACCCATATCGTTTCTTATCCCATACTTTTAACGGAGCGCAATGTTTGTCATTATCTTTATTCCACTCTGAAAGATTGTTGTACTCTTTTACATCAACAATTTCGGCCTGGCCAACGATACAGGAAGTTGGAAGTTCATTAAACTTTAACTCCAGCATTCTTGTTTCATTTGGTTTAGAAGAAGCATGTATTAAAAATGTCCCCCTAAATTTAGTGTTCCACGTTCTTGTTTCAATAGTTTTCTTCCCAGAAACAATTAATTCTGCATAAGGCTGCTTTAATGACAATGCTTTCATATAACGTCACCGAAATCAACAGATTCCGTTTCATCAATTATCCTTCCTTCAATTATTGAAGGTGTGTCTAAACTTGTTTCTAAGTTTGGTATTTTTTCTTGAATGCTCTTTATTAAAGTTGAATTTTCTTTCGTTACGTTCTCCTTTGTTGTTATTCTATCTTTTTCTAAACTGATTCCAGTACATGCAGTAAGTAAAACTAACAATGTCAAAATTATTAATATTCTCATCCTTCCTCACTTGCTAATTTCATTTTGCTCATTACAAAACTCCATGTCTTTTTAATCATGCTTGCTGTTCCTTCAATTAAACCGCCCCTAATTCTAATCCTTGTTTTAACAAAGTCGGTTTCGTTTAATTTTGACTTCGATTTCTGAAATTTATCAAGAAGAATTTTCTGCACTCTTGATTCATTATTTTCTTTTATTTTCTCATTTATTTCAGAAATTCTTTTATCATACGCAACATCAATTAGTTTCATTCTTTCTTTATTTATCTTATTTTTTTTATCTTGGAATTTTGATTTTTGGCTCACTTTGAATAACTCAACTCTTAGCATACCTTTTTCTTTGAATTTTTCTTTAGCTATTTCTTTAAACTGTTTAGCTAGTCCTTTCATTTCTTTTTCTTTATTTTTCAATTCATCTAATGTTTTAACTTGAAGTGCTTCGGTTAATTTTGCTTCAAAGTTTGTTTTAACCATGGTTAAATCGCTGCTTTTATTTGAAGAATAGTTTATGACTGCGTTCATTTGCAAAATAAACTCATTTGCATTTAAATCCAAGCTTGCTTTTCTAGCTTCCAGAACATTTTGTGCATAAACTAATGGGATTAACAGCAGTAAAACGATTAGGAATAGCTTCATAATATATGGTAAGGTTGGTTTGTTTATATATTTTGTTGTCATTTTATTCTTTAATTAATACCGCTCGCAATTGGTGCAACTCACGTAACCTTTAAATATACAGTTATCAGCCAATATATTATGAGCTTTGACCCCATAGAAGATTTAAAACTGGCATTGATTGGAGCGTTGAACCACAATGTTTCTTTATCTAGCTTAAGTGCCAAGAAAGTTCATGATTACAAAGAGCAAAGAGCAGATTATTACAGGACTTTAATCAAAAACAATATCAATAAACTAAAAGAAATAACTAAAGATATGGATGAAGAAACTAAGAAAAAAATCACTCATATGGAGGGATTGTATCTAAAAGGAGATGCAAAGTCTATTCTTGGTATTGTTGCAGAACTAAGCATTCCTAAGGCAACTCGCCCAATTAGAGAAACCAATTTACGCCTTCCATTCGAAATTAGAGATGATGTTCTTTATGATTTAGCGGAAGTCGAAAGATGCTATAATGCAGACGCGTTAAGGTCATCAATGATTCTTTGCGGGAGAATTTTAGAAACTGCTTTGCACAGAAAATACTACGATGTTACTGGAAAGGATTTGTTGGAAACTTCTCCAGGAATAGGTTTGGGAAATATTCTCGCTAAATTGAAAGATTCGAATATCGAAATAGACCCAGCCGTTACTCAGCAAATACACTTAATCAATAACTTGAGAATATTTTCAGTTCACAAGAAAAGTAATGCGTTTCAGCCTTCAAAAGAACAGGCTCAGGCGACAATACTGTTTACAGTAGATATTTTGAAAAAATTATTCTAATATGGAAATCACAAAAGGAATAGAAATTGTTGATTTGTCTTTATTTATTAAGAAATGTAAAACTTTAGTTATTTCTGATGTTCATTTGGGAATTGAGAGTGAACTGCATTACAAAGGGGTTCTTGTTCCGAAATATCATTTTAAAGAATTAATGAAACGCTTTGAATATATTTTTTCAAAAGTTAAACCTGAGAAAATAATTATTTTAGGAGATTTGAAACATGAATTTGGAAGAATTTCTGAGCAAGAATGGAGGGAGTTACTTCGTTTCTTTGATTATTTAAGTGCTAATTCAAATAAAGTAATATTATTGAAGGGAAATCATGACCCATTCTTGGGCCCGATTGCAAGAAAAAGAAATTTAGAGTTAGTTGCAGAGTTGCAGATTGGAAATACATTATTTATTCATGGAGATTACGAACCTAAACTGAAGAAAAATATTAACTTAATCATAATGGGGCACGAGCATCCTGCAATTACGCTAAGAGAGAAAACTAAAATTGAAAAATTCAAATGTTTCTTGAGGGGAAAATACAAAAATAAGGAATTAATTGTTGTTCCTTCCTTGAACTTATTGGTTGAAGGAAATAATGTGTTAGACGGAGAATTTATCAGTCCTTTATTAAAAAAACAAAACTTTGAAGTATTTGTTGTTGAGAAAAATAAGGTTTACGCCTTCGGAAAAATGAATAAACTAAATTAATTATACTTTTATTTTGTTGCGATAGCTTGCTCCGCTTACCGATGCAGCAGTCTTTTCCAATGTTGGAAAACTAGAAACTATTCCTGTTGGAATTTTTACATCTTTCTTATGTATTTCCTTAAAGTAGTCTTTTATATGTTTATACATTACGTAACCAATTCCGCAGATTTTTGGAAGTTTTGGTTCTTCCATTTCTAATACGTTCGCAAGATTTTTCTTTGAATCTATTATTCTTTTTAAGTATCTGCTTATGCCAACATTGTACATACTTCTATTTATTATATATTTTGCAATCTTCAAATTTGTTGAATGGGTTTTTGGGCTGTATCTTAATATTACCCTTCCGTATTGTTCAACAATTTCTTCATCTAGTGCTGTTAACATATTCTTGACAACTTAAAGCTTTTTTATAAGCTTTACAACAACCTTTATAAACCACCTCCTAGTTTAAAGTTATTATGAGTACAAGACCGGCACATAAAAGAGAACAGAGATGTCATAGGGGCAGACATAGGTGCGCTAGACCTAAGACATTCCGTTCAGAAGATAAAGCTAAGTCATGGGCTCAGAAAGAAGGCATAAAGAACTTCGAAATCGTTAGATTGAGGTCCGGTTTAAGCAATAAAGTTAAAGTAGTTTCTAAAAAATAAAGTTTTAATTTTTCATATATAGCTGAATTATTCTATAAGGAATCAACCCGGTTAGCCTTCCGTCTATGGTGATTCCATCGGGTTTTTTCTCAATAAGTCTTCCTGGCACAATGTATGAACTGTGGTCAAGAGTATCTTTACACATAACACTTATTTTGGAACCGATTGCGGTAGAATTTATTTCCCTCATTATTTATCGAAGATTTGGAGAGCTAAGGAGGGCATCAATCGTCCCTCTAGACACTTTAATTCCTTTTTCACATTCTGATGCTGTGCTCATATTTTCTTTTTTCCGTACTTTTCTTGGTAGAATTGTTTTCTTAACGCTTCCACTTCGCTCTTTAAATCTCCAAGTCTAGTTATTGCTAGTCTATTCATAACCATCACCCCGGTATTGTGTTGTTTATGAAGTATATAATTATTTTGTATATATTTTGAGAAATTCTAAATGCGGGATGCAGTGTTCGAACCTACTGTTTCTGCTTAATATAAGAAACTTGCTTCATTTCTTGCTTTTGTGATATTGGATAATCTGCAGAACTCTGCGCCTTAAAGAACATCCTGGTGCTAACCTACTAAATATCTACTAACGATTAATCAAAACCTTTTTAAACCACCTTTAAACTCAAAATACCATGCCAAAGCTAAGAAAATGGACAGCATATAGAAGTCTTGAACCTGCGTATACTAGAAGGAGCAAGTTTAGGAAGAAAGCTTACATTAAAGTAAACCCTCAAAGAGGAGTTGTTAGATTCATTATGGGAGATCAAAGCCCAAAAGTATTCAAATTTTCTTTATATTTGAGAAGTGCTAAAGACCTTCAATTAAGAAACTTTGCAATTGAAGCTGGAAGACAATGCGGAAACAGAATATTAGAAAAAGAAGCAGGAAAATTGGGATATAGAATGCAAGTAAGAGTTTTTCCTCATCATGTCATTAGAGAAAATCCATTAGCATCCGGAGCAGGAGCAGACAGAATGAGCACAGGTATGGCGCACAGCTTTGGAAAACCAATAGGTTTGGCCGCAAGAGTTTTGGAAGGCGCAGTTATATGTCAAGTTGACGTTGATGAAAAGAATCTTGAATTAGCAAAACAATCATTGAAGCGATTCAGTTCAAAATTACCGGGAAAATGCTACATTGATGTTATCGACAATGTAAGAAAAGCTAAATTATAATTAATTTCTTCTGTACTTTTGTTGTAATAATAACTTTTCGTTTATTATTGATGTAAAAATCAATTTCACTCCTTATCCCATATTTATTTTTGAAATAAATGCCAGGTTCTATTGTGTAAAGCATATTTATCTTTAATGGAGTTTTATTTTTTCTATTAACA
>JBBSYT010000097.1:0-9578 GCA_038045085.1 Nanobdellota archaeon | reverse complement strand
AGGAGTCCTAGAACAAGAAGGGGAGGTTCAGCTTCTATCTTTATTTTTTTGGATAGGATATAGTTCTGAAAGTCTTTATTTCTTCTTTCTTCATTTTCAAGCCAGATATCCCACAATTCTTTAGCCATTCAATACCTCTTTGTAAAATCTATCAAACCCAGTTACAACAAATCCAGTCTTTAAGGCATGAGTTATAACCTTATCTTCTTCTTTAAGCAGCTGCTCTTCAAAATAATCAAAATCGATTATAAATGTTTGTATTTTAATTCCTGTTGTTGCTTCTATATCGTCTCTTAGTTTTTTATCATCTGTTTCTTTTTTATTAAAGACAAGTAAAATATCTATATCACTTTCTTTTCCAAACGTACCTTTGGCAGTAGAGCCGAATATTAGAGCAATCAAAGGTTTAATCTTAAGTTTGTCTATAAATTCGTTTATCGTTCTTTTTCTTTCTGAAGGAAGCTCGTTGAATTTTTTGTAGTCAAAATAAGATAATATTGAATATACCTGCGGGTTTTTTGGATTTATCCTATAAAACGTATTACCTATCTTTTTAGTTGAAATAAGGATGTTGCTCTCTTGAAGGCCTTTTAGATGCTTAAGGGTGGTGTTTTGCGTAAGTTTTGTCTCCCTTAGAATCTCGCTGAAATACAGCTCTTTAGATCTGTTTTTATAGAAACAGCCCAGTATCTTTTCTTTTCCTTTATTGAATACGTTGTTCATTTTCTGTATGTGATTGTACATTTAATGTACTATATAAATGTTTTGGTTCTTATGATAATGATGAACGTTCTTTAAGATTAGTTATGAGAGTACCTATACCTGAAGGCTTGAATATTGAAATAGAAATGATTTAATCATATTAAAGCACTCCGACCAAATTCTAATTAAAATACCTGCAAACTAAGAAAACTTTTTTAGTTTGTAATTATTACGAATAAAATCCGACATATGTTTCCCAATTTCGACTTTGTCGAAATGGGCCCATTTTGGCTTTGCCAAAATTGGGTTTGCTAAGTTCGAATTGAGCACTGGACACCCCTGCGCAAGTTATATAAAGTTCAGTTATAATTAAATTTCTATGAAACCTTATCAAGCTTATTTGCAATGCGAAGTTAACCCAGGAATGTTTCATTTTGAAAGAAGCGTTAATGTTTATGATGAATATGGAAATCCGATCGCATCTGGCTTCTTTCCAGAACAACACATAAACAATGGTAAATTAGAAGTTATTGTGTTAGAAAAAAATAAGAGTGAAGTCTTTATTGAACCGATTGGTGCTCATAGCGGTCAAGGGTTTTTAGAAAACATAAGACGAGTCTGGGTTCCTAAATCATCTGTGAGTGTTCTTGCTAGGTAAGAAAACTTCTAAACTAATTCTCTTTTCAATAGCTTATGTGCTAAATTGATTTTCTTGAATAATTCAGGATTGCCATTTGGCATATCTGGATGATGCTCTTTAGCTAATAATTTATATTTTCTAGTGATGAGTTCGAAATCTTTTTCATTGATATCAACACCTAAAAGTGTTCTTGCTTCTTGTCTTTGTTTTTCAACATCATCATCTTCTGAAAATGAACGGCAGAACTCGTCTTCAGTTATGTCTTTGCTTATTAGTCTCGTTACTTCAAGTTCTAGAATTACATCAACAATGAAAAGATTGTCAATAAATCTGCCTAATGAAGTATAACTGTAGTATAATCTCTGTCCTGCAAAATACCAAGTAACTGATGCCGGAGCATTCTTTATAGGAATAGGTTGCAATTCGATATCTACTTGACGAGATTCAACTCCAAGAACGCCTAATGTTGCAATGATATCATTTTTCAGTTTGGCAGCTCTTCTGCTAAACGAGTCTTTTATGACTGGTTTCTTGATATCATATCCTCTGACTTTAAGCATATAATTGAGGTTTATGGGTTATTTATAAAGGTTAGGTGGAAGAATGCAACAGGATTACTTTACGTCTTTGGGAATGAGGGACATTATTTCTCTTTGCATTTATGTTCATTAAAACAAGGCGCACAGATTAGAGTGTTACATTCTAAGCATTTGTAAGCGACCGGATTTAGATTGCAGTCATAACAGAGTTTCATTTTTTCACTCTTTTTAATCGTCTTATTGTATGACTCATTGGAATAATTACTTTCATTCCAACAACTTTCAGAACGTCTTCTGCTGAGCTGTAAACTTTACTTCGGTCTTGTGGTCTTTCTTTGCGATGTTTTTTCTGTTCTCTCATGATCTTTTTTTGCATCACCACTATTTCCTTGTATCCCGACATTTTCCCCTTTGTTTCCTGATAATTTTGATTATTTTTCTTTTTCTATCTACTTCGATTATTCCTTTTCTTGTTTTACCATTCTTAATGTTAAAAATAATAAGATTAACATTTGAACAAATGAAACTGCGTTATAAGTGTTCCCTTTTCCAATTGAATTAAAAAATATCATAAAGATTAGGTTTATCACTAAGAACCATCCCATTAATTTCAATGCCCGTTTAATCATCTTTTCTTTACTCATTTTTTCACTCCTTCTTTTTTTAATATTTCTTATTCATTTATCTTAACAACTCATATCGGACTCAAGAATCCTTCTTTGGGTTGATAAGCTTCTCCTTTGCTTTTTAGGTTATCAATAATCAAAGGCAGGTCTTCTTTGTTGAAGTATCCTTTATTTAGCAAAACCTCCTCAAAGTCCTTTATCGAAACAAGTTTCCCCAGTTCCCTAAGACTGGATAAGGCAACCGATTCCTCGCACGATAATTCGGCGCTCATGCCTGTAATTTCGGCAATCCGAGAATCAACCAAATGTTTGATTCTTCTTAAGTCAGTCAATGTTTCCTTTTCTGTATTCAATTTTATTTCCATTATCATCACCAACATTTTCTAATCTGTTTACTTAATTAAAGATTTCTGTGAATCATAAGCTATTTTGGAATCTTGGGTTTGCTAAATATATTTTCGAAAGTGTAGAAAATATTAAATAACCCCATTTTTGTTTTTTCATTTTCATTTTTCTTTCTGTTGTTTTGTTCATTTTAATTCCTTTCTTATTTTTTTACCAGTTCTTTGAATTACTGGATAAATTATAAACCAGAAAAAAGCAATCCATATTGCCCAAAATATTAAAATCCAAATAATGGCTCTTGTGCCGCCATTCAAAACTTTGAAAATAAATCTATCTGCAAAAATCGGTACTTCAATAAAAATAGTCCATAATAAAACTACAAATAAAAATAACTTCGTTATTTTCCAAATATTTCTTTTCTTTTTCATATTTTCTTGTAGATAATAATTCCAAGACTTAAACCTATTGCTCCGCCAACCACAGTTAATATTGCAGGAACCAATGATTGTTGCACTAGAAACATTTCTGCTCCAACAAACATTCCTAAAACCAACATTACTGTTCCGACAATGATTAATGTAATCATTGTTACTTTTTTTGTCATATTTTTCATTTTTTATTTTTTACCTCCTTTTTTGTGCTCTTTATATGCAACATATACTATTTTTAGGAGAGATATGATGCATACTAAAAAGAACAGAATACTGATTATGGTAAATGAAATATTTTTTAAATATGCAGATAATAAAATAGTTCCAGCACCAATCATAGTTAATATGAACCATTTCTTATCGTTATGTCTTAATCCTTTTGTATGGAGTAATCTATACGTTGAATTAGATATCACTAATCCCATCCCAATCAAGAATATTATTCTCCCAACCAATAAATTGTCGTATTCAGTTACAAGTCCAGCTAATGCAATCAGCAAAAATATCGTATTCCATATTTGGTTTCCTAATAACTGTTTGATTATGGTCATTTTTTGTTTAAATCCCCTAATTCAGTAAGTTTGGTCTGTCATCATTTGTATTTCTTTGGAAGATAGTATTCTCTTTCCTCGCAATGCATACCTACTGAATCCAGTGCATCATCGATGTCATTGAATTCTTTGTCTTTCGGCTTATTTTTGAGCCATACTTTGAATATTAGTTTGTCATTTATGAGAAACATTAGATGATGATCAAAGTAAGGATGCTTGTCAAATTTCCCTCTTTTATGCCAATATTCTATTCTGTTGCAGAATAACATGCTCATGTTTGAAGTGCCTTTCTGTTCTTCCAGATGTACGTTCAGGCCATATTTTTTGTTTTCAATTAGGTCTTTCTTTCTTAATCTTATTTTGCCAACTAGGCTTTTATTTACTGCAATGATTCTTCTTATATCTGGTATTTTTTTCATTTTAAAACAACCTTTTACTTAATACGAAAAAAGCAACAGATAACATCAATAGCATAACGGAATAAATCAGTATCAAGAAATTATTATGACACCATGCTCCTTTATGATGCCAAATGGGCATCATTGATTGTAATGAAGCTTTTGGATATTTGAAAAAAAAGTCATTTCCTAATTTTGCTTGGTTATTTAAGTCATGCCAAAAATCCATACTTCCCTTAGAAGTATGCCCCAATTCGTGCTTTAATACTCTTGCTAGTAATTTTTTATTTTTTAATAGCAAAGGGTTTATTTCTATTACGTTGTTTGGGCATCTGTATGCAATACCCCAATCAGATACTTTTAGTTTTATTCCTTTTGGAACTTTAGGCAGTTTCATTCTTTTTTCCTCGCTTTCAATATTCTCCGATTATGATTTCTGTTTTTCTTTTCTTTTTCTTCTGCAGGCAAATCATTATTGGTTTTTTTCTCAATTCTTTTAAAATTAGCACTTCCCGGTTTTGTTGTTATTATGATTCCTGCAACAGGAAAATCTAAACTATCGTCGTCTTCCAATTCGACAGAATAATTGTGTCTGTCTTCTATTCTGAGTATATCGTTTTTATTCAAGTTCAATCCTAATTTTTTCAGTACGAAATCTATTGGAAGATAGAGCTCCTTCTTGACAGTAATCTCCTCTTTTATTTTGTCAATGTCTTTGCCGTCAATATCAAGGTCCATACTTATTTCTATCACTATACTCTTATATAAATCTTTCTACTTAATTGTATAAAGATTAAGTAAGTAATGGAAAGTTATATAAACTTTAAAATACCTTGTTTATATATGGAAACGTATATAAAGCCCGAGACGCCTCTACAAGCTCAGGGGGATGTAAAAGAAATGTCAAAAGTTCTTATAGCTACGATATACAATCCTGACCCTGTTCTATTGGCTTGTACGCGTTTAAGCCCTAATAGGTTGATATTGCTTACTTCGGATGAAACCGATAAGAAGCAGAAAGACGCTTTAGATTTGGTTAAGAATTCTCTTGGAAGAGTATTGGATATCAAGGTTGTTTCTATTCCATTGTATGATATTGTTGGTATTGCTAAGGAAGTGGTTAAGATTATTGATATGCAACCTAAAGAGGATACTATATACTTCAATATAACCTCTGGACGTAAGACACAATCTATTGGGGTATTGTTTGGTGCTTATGCACGAGCTTCTTTAGTTAAGAAGATAGCTTATAATCCTGAAGAGGACAAAGCGGCAGTTGTTTATTTGCCTATATTGCCTTTTAAGTTGAATTCTTCACAAAAAGAGATTTTATTGGCTTTAGAGAAGAAAAAGGTTAATAATTACGTTGATTTAGCAAAAGAAGCCGATTTAAGTCCGGCTATGGTTTATCGTTCAATAGGTGAAATGGAAGATATGGATTTGGTTGAAAAAACAGATGATGGTTTGAAATTAACAGACGCAGGAAGGATTGCGAGACTATGACTACTCCAAAAACAGAAGCAATCACTCCAAAAACAGAAGTATTATAAATAATCACACACTGCATACTATAACGTGAAACCAGAAGATAAGATATATACTGCATATTTCGAGAGTAAAAAGTCATCTCTCTACTTTAATGAATTAAAAGGTCTATCGAATCTTTCAGACAGCTCACTTGCAGCTACATTAAATAGACTTGTAAAAAATAACACCTTAACACAGGAAAAAACCAAATCAAATACATTCTATACAATAAGGAACAAGAAACTTCTTGCCTTAAAATTTTCAGAACTGGCAGTGCAGCGGTTTAATTCTTTAAATATCGGAGTTAAAAATCCATTAAGGAACTTCTTAAAAAACATCTCTCAAGAAATATACACAATAATACTATTCGGCTCATCATCAAGAAAAGAGGAGCAAAAGGAAAGCGACATAGACATATTGATAATAACCAACAAGAAATTAGATTTAAAGAACAACAAGAAAGAAGCAGAAATAACTTCAAAACACCCTATTTCACTCTTCCGAGCATCAGTACGACAATTCATACAAAATAAAGACGATGTTATTATTCAGGCAAGAAAGACAGGATTTCCGATTTACAAAGAACAGAATTTTTATGAGGTGGCTTTCGATGAATATTGATAAATTATTTACAAACAAGAAATTGTTAGAAGATAAAATTAACTTTTTCATAATTAAGGAACAAATATGGGTCATTGCGAAAAATAAAGAACTGGCGGTTTCTCACATAAAAAAAGCCAGACACAACATTGAATTTTATAAATTAAATAAAGTGCATAACAAATTCAATGACTGGCTCGTTGTGGCATTATATTACGCCCTTTACCATTCTGCTTTGGCGTTAATTACAAACAGAAATTACGCCTCAAAAAACCATTATGCGACAATTCTTATTCTGATAAAAGAGTATTCAATAACTGAGAATGAAGCAAAATTATTAAATGACCTCTCTATAAGCAAGGAAGATGCGGAACTCTACACGAACCTTAAGGGAGACAGACATGATGCAAGTTATGCCACAAATATTAAATTTGACCAAAAAATAATAAATGACTACGAAAATAAGGTTTTAGACTTCATTAACAAAGCAGAAGAGCTGATACAAAAATGAACATACCAAAGGACACTACGAAGAGTGCCGCGACCCTAGTTTGCCCTTACGGACTTTCACCGTATGACCTCCCTAGCTGTTGGTACAATGTGTGTGCGTGTGTGTAAGTTTATATACTTTTTGGGTATATAAAGGAAACATTAATAATGACATTGTGATGATGAAAAATGAAGATGATTTATAGATCAATAGGAGAAATGGAAGACATGGATTTAGTTGAAAAAACAGACGACGGATTGAAATTGACAGATGCTGGAAGGATTGCGAGGTTGTGAGATGGATAAACTAAGTGTTCAATTAGACGCAATACATAGACTTGCTGAACTTCTTAATGATAATACAACAGTTCAAGAGAATCACGCTGATTTTTTGAAATTGGTTAATGAGTTTCGAGCTGAAGCCGGGAAGGAGCCGATATTGAAGAGAAAAGAAATGGAGATTAAGAAATAGATGGATCATAAAACAAATATCCACGAATTAAAAGAAATGGTTAGGAAATTCTGTGAAGATAGAGACTGGAATCAATATCACGGAGCAAAAGATCTGGCAATAGGCATTTCTACTGAAGCAGCTGAGCTTTTGGAAATATTTAGATTCAAATCAGAAGATGAAATCAGAGGGCTGTTTAAAAATCCAGAAAAGAAGGAACACATTTCTGAAGAAGTTTCGGATGTTTTGTATTTTCTATTGAGGTTTGCGCAAATGAACAATATAGATATGGCGACAGCAATTAACGATAAAATCGAAAAAAATAACAGGAAATATCCTGTTGATAAATATAAGGGATTGAACAAGAAATATAACGAGTACTAAAATGATAATTTATGATTCTACCAAAGAAAATTTCATACGTGATGTAGAGAATGACGTGATTGCTAAAAAGATAGAAGAAAATTATTTACTTCACATCGGTAAAGCGCACGAAGCTATGAAACGTTCTTGGCGTAACTCTATGGAATATATGTACAAAGTTCTCAATGATGAAAAAATTCCTGCCGAGTCTGGAATATCTATTGAATTTAAAATTCCGTATACTTCTTGCAAGATCGATTTTTTATTATCTGGCAAAGATGAGAACAAACGAAATACTTTGATAATAATCGAGTTAAAACAATGGCAGATAATAGAAAAAGTCGAAAATCAAGATGCACAAGTATTAACAATAATGGGAGGAAGCAAAATTCCAACAAATCATCCCTCATATCAAGCATGGAGTTATGCGTCTCTCATTGAAGATTACAACGAATATGTTCAACAGGAAATAGTCTCGCTTCATCCTTGCGCATATCTTCACAATTATGAAAAACAAACTCCAGATCCAATCACTGACAAAATATATGCACACCATATAGAGAAGGCCCCTGTATTTTTAAAGGGCGATGTAATTAAACTCAGAGAATTTATTAAAAAATATGTTAAGTATGGTGATAAAGGAGAAACAATATATGAAATTGACAAAGGAAAGATTAAACCTTCTAAATCACTTCAAGACTCTTTATCAAGTATGTTGAAGGGGAATTCGGAATTCATTTTAATTGATGATCAAAAAGTAATTTATGAGACCGCTTTGAATATGGCTAGAAAATCACATAAAGATGGTAAAAAGAGGGTATTGATTGTCGAAGGAGGACCAGGAACAGGTAAGTCGGTAATTGCGATAAACCTTCTTGTTCAGTTGACAAATGAAGAAATGGTTTGCCAATATGTAACAAAGAATGCTACTCCCCGGAACATATATTCGTATAAATTAAGCGGAGATATAAGAAAGACGCGGATCGATAACCTTTTCAAAGGTTCCGGAAGTTTTGTCAGTACAAAAAACAACGAGTTTGATTCTTTGATTACAGACGAGGCCCATAGATTAAATGAGAAATCTGGAATGTTCAGAAATAAGGGAGAAAACCAAATAAAAGAAATAATAAATGGATCAAAATTTTCAATTTTCTTCATAGACGAAAACCAAAAGGTAGATATTCACGATGTTGGCTCAATAGAACAAATAAAGAAATTTGCAAAACAGTTCAAAGCTGAAATCGAAACCAAACAATTATATTCCCAGTTCAGGTGCAGTGGCTCCGATGGTTATTTGTCTTGGTTGGATGATGTTTTGGATATAAAAGATACCGCAAATTATGATGGATTTGACTTCAAATATGATTTTAAGATCATTGACGATCCTAATGAACTCAGAAAACTAATTGTTGAGAAAAATAAAATAAATAACAAGGCAAGATTACTTGCTGGCTATTGTTGGAACTGGAAAACAGAAGGTAAAAATGATCCGAATATTCACGATATAGAAATTCCAAAATTTAATTTTTCTATGAGCTGGAATTTAGGAAATTCGAGCATCTGGGCAATAAATGCAAATTCCGTTAGTGAAGTTGGTTGTATTCATACATCGCAAGGTATTGAATTTGATTATGTCGGAGTAATTCTCGGTCAGGACATAAGGTTTGAAAACGGTAAAATTATTACCGACTATACAAAACGAGCAAAAACAGATAGTTCATTGAAGGGAATAAAGACCATTGCTAAAAAGAATCTAGAAAAAGCAAATGAAATTGCTGATCAAATTATCAAAAATACGTATAGAACTTTGATGACTAGGGGATTAAAAGGGTGTTATGTTTATTGTGTCGATAAGAATCTTTCCGATTATCTTAAATCAAGACTGGAGAAAATTAAAAAATAGTATGGAAAATCCA
>JBBSYT010000096.1:0-5914 GCA_038045085.1 Nanobdellota archaeon | reverse complement strand
AGCATAATGGAAAAATCTTTAATAGAAAATACACAACAGGTACAAAGAGTGATAGAACATAAACTTGTTTAAGAATAACAAATATCTTAAAACCCAAACAATTATAAACGTTTCTCACATCATAAAATTATGAAAACAAAATGCCCTTGCGCACCAATAGAAATTCCTTCGGATAGAGAAATTATCAATTGTGATAAATTGAAATTTAAATGGAAACAAGACCCAAAAGGATATTTCTTGGTAAAAATAGAAAATAACAGAATATGCTGCGGTTTTTGCACTACAAAAAATAAGATGATAATTGAATTAAGAGGGAAAAATCCGGATAAAATTATAAAGGAAATTGTAAGAAGAAACTTGTGTAACAAATCAAACTTAGGTTATATTGCATCAGAATTGACAATTGCTCATAACTGCGTAGTTAAGCATAAAAAATACAGTCAAAGATAACCGTATCAAAGAGGAAGCTAAAAAATGAACTTGTTTGACACATGTGCAATAATTCATTTATTTGAAAACAATAAAGAAGAAGAATTGCTAGATAGTTCTTCTGCAGTATGTTCTTTTAATAGAGATGAATTAACAAAAGTAACTCATCGTCATTCTTTGAATATACATTTGAAACACACAATAAGAAAATTCTTCCAAGAACACAAAATAAAAATAATTGAAGTTCCCGTTATTCCAGGACAACGAGAACAAGAAAAAGAATTTGTAAATTCTGTTGAACCAGAACTATTAAGATTAATTCCTGATCCCAGTGATGCTGTTTTAGCTGCATGCGCTTTTGAAAACAGAGCAAACATTGTAACTAGAGACAGACATCATTTGTATACGGCAAGATTAGAAAACTTGTTCAATAAATTTAACATTAAAGTTGAGAAAAAACTATAAGTTTATATGTCACTGCACTTTTGCATTTAAATAAATCATAGAACGCATGATTAAGCCATTCTTCTTGAGAAACCTTTATAAAGCCTTTACAACGTATTTAAAAGCATGGTTAAGAAGGAAAAACATTCTAAAGAGGAAGAAAAGAAAGATCTTTTATTGCAGGAACTTGAAAAACTTCCAAAGGATGTCAAGGAAAAATTAAAGAAAGTCCGAGACAAAATAGAAAAGTTCCAAAAAAAAATAGTGGGCAAGTTTGACAAGTATATTCTAGGCATTGCAATTCTTCCGCCAAAAAATATTGAATTTGAGAAAAAGAAAGCAAGTGAAGAAAACAAAACAATCTCAAAAGAAGACGAAGAAAAAATGAAGGAACAAATAAATGTTTTTGTCCTTATTGATGATACTGATTCTAAAAAAATGAGCAAGGAAGAACTTCAAGAAAAATTATCCAAAATAATAAAAGAAATGGCTAAAGAAGTAGATAATAATTTAGTTACCGAAATTCATTTGCTTTCCGAGATAAGAATAAACTGCGAGGATGCAAAATATGACATTTTAGAAACAATTGCTCAATGTCAGCCTGTTTATGATCCAAACGATGTCCTTAGCGCATTTAAGATTTCGGAAGTTCATAAAAGAATGGTTTTGAACAAATTTGAAAAATACATTGTTGCTTACACGGCGGCCGGTTCTTTGTTCAGAGGGGAAAAATCAAATGATATTGATGTTTACATAATAATTGATGACACAGATGTTAAAAGAATGTCAAGAGCAGAATTAAAAGACAAATTACGTTCGATAATTTACAGCATGGGCTTTGAAGCATCGCAGATAACTGGGGTTCAAAAGCAATTCCACATCCAAACTTATATTTTAACAGATTTCTGGGAAGGTTTGAAAGAAGCAAATCCTGTCTTTTACACTTTATTAAGAGACGGAGTTCCTTTGTTTGACAGAGGAATATTCATGCCTTGGAAACAATTATTGCAGATGGGAAGAGTAAGGCCATCCAAAGAAGCAATTGATTTATTCATGAGTTCAGGAGAACAGGTTATCGGAAGAATTAAAGAGCAATTGAAAAACTTAGTTGGAACGGATATTTACTATGCAACACTAAATCCTTCTCAAGCAGCGTTGATGTTGTATGGAATTGCACCGCCAACGCCAAAAGAAACAGTTGGATTCATGGATGAGATATTCGTGAAAAAAGAAAAAATGCTTGAGAAAAGATATGTTGACATGCTCGAAAGAATAAGAAAGTATTTCAAAGACATTGAACACGGAAAAATTAAGGAAGTAACTGGAAAAGAATTGGACAATATGTTAAAGGATACTGACGATTACTTAAAAAGAATAAGAAAACTATTTGACCAGATTGAAACAAAGAAAATGAAAGAAGGACTGAAAGAAACCCACGATAATATTGTCACAATTGCAAGAGATGCTTTAATGACAGAAGGAATTAAAGACGTTTCTGAAGAAAGTCTTTTAGAGCTATTTAAATCAAAATTAGTAAACACTGGAAAGATTACTCAGAAGACATATAGAAAACTGAAAGAGTTGCTTGAAAGCACAAAAAATTCTAAAACATCAAAAACTGAGATTGAAAACATAAACAAAGATGGAAGGGAATTTATCAGAACAGTAATTGAATTTATTCAAAGGAAAAGGGGGTTTGAGATTGAAAGAGCAAAAATCAGGGTTAAATACGGAGATAAATTTGGAGAAATAATTATGCTTGAGGATTGGGCGTTCGCAATAATTGATTTGGATGTTAAAGAAAAAGAGATCAAGAAGGCCTCAATCAACAAAGATGGAAGTTTAGGAACATTAAAAGACTCTTCGTTAGAAGAAATGGAACAGCATATTTCCAAGGTAAAATCCTTCCGAAAAACATTCATCAAAGAGCCAGTATTTGAGAATTTGAAAGAAATATTCGGCAAAAACGTTGAAATTCTTGTGAACAATTAGTTCTTATTGAAAAGTATATACATTAACTTTATATAATTCAATACTTATGTAATATTGGGGTGATGTGTTATGAAAACAGGTTATCGCGTGTGCGACGCAATGACTAAGGCGCCAATCTCTATTTCTCCTGAAACTACAATAAAAGAATGTGCTGACGTAATGAGCAAAGAAAGACTTGGAAGCCTTCTTGTTAAAAAAGACTCAAAACTTTTAGGAATAATAACTGACCAAGACATTGTTAGGAAAATAATTGCAAAAGGAGCGGATCCGTTAACCACAAGAGTTGACAAACACATGGAGAAAAACTTGGTAACAATTTCTCCCGAAAAAGACATATTTGATGCGATTACTTTAATGGCAAACAAAAACGTCAAGCATTTGCCGGTTATGGATGGAAACATTATGCTCGGAATATTGACACAAAAGGATATCTTAAAAATAGAACCTGAATTATTTGATCTACTTGTTGACAAGCTCGAAATAAAAGAAGAACCGCATAAACCAACTATGAACGAAGGATTATGTTCTCATTGCGGAAATTACTCAGAAAGGCTTGTAAAAAATAAAGACTCACTACTATGCAAAAACTGCAATAAGTAAAACTCCATGCCGAATTCTTTTTGTAATAATTACTAACTAAAAAAGTTAGCGTCGTTCGCAATGTAATCCTGCCATATGAGAAATCGTTGAGGTCCCGCAAGGGATAACGCCCGGCAGAGCCGTGCGAACTTTGCTATTCACAAAGCAACCCCCTCAACTTTATTTCTTTATTACCTAAAAATCGCTCACAAATGACACTAACTTAAATTAAGCCTAAAACAGAGCAATCTTTATAAAGCTTAAATAGGCCTTTTAACTTATGTCTGAAGTAATCAAAGGCAATAGCACCAGAATAAAATTTGAAGGCGTTTTTGACTGGGATGAGCTTTACAGCACGATAACCGGGTGGGTATTTTCTAAGAAATTTGATTATTATGAAAGAAACAATGTAAGAAAACGTGAAACTTATGGCTATAAAAGAGAACTAAAAGCAGAAATTGAAAGAGAAGAATCCGGGTATGTAAAACATATGCTGAAAATTGAGATTATCTCTTATCACATGGAAGATATTGAAGTGGTTGAAAACGGAGAAAAGAAAAAGAGGACTAGAACTGGAATGATGACAATTGAAATTTCTCCATCAATAGAACTTGATTGGCAGGATAAATGGAACAAAAAGTTTAAGAAGAAAGCACGCGATTTCATGCATAAGTATATCATGCAAGGATATGTTCAGGAACAACTTGACAAGATATACTACGAAATGTACAAATTACAGACAAAAATCAAGGAAGAACTAAAAATGGAGGCTAAATACTCAGCATACTGACATGGAAAGAAAACTACTGGTCAGCGATTTGAATTTAGGATATGAAGGATTATTTAGTGCACCAGATTTCTTTAAATTAATTGATGATTGGTTCAAACAGAATGGTTATGAAAAAAATGAAATTAAACATGTTGAGAGAGTCACTGAAAAAGGAAAATATATTGACATAGAAATAATGCCAATAAAAGAAGTCAGCACATATGCAAGATTTGAAGTAAAATTAAAAATAATAATTAAAAATTTAGTTGAAACAAAAATAAAGAAAAACAAGCAGGAATTTAAAATTAACAAAGGAAATTTATCTGTTAATATTGATGTATTTTTAGCTACGGATGTAAAAAATAGATTAGAATCAAAACCGTGGCAATTTTTCACAAGAACTTTGTTTAACAAATACGTTAATAAAGATTACATAAATAGAATGGAAAAAGATGTAATGATTGATGTTAAGAATCTTCATTCTGAGCTTAAAGCTTACTTGAATTTGGAAAGATACAAGGAAATGGCTTAATATTCTGCAAATGTTTATAAAGAAAATCAGAAGCAATAATTTCTATTACCCTTAATGCGGGGGTAGCAAAGTGGTCAAATGCGCAGGACTTAAGATCCTGTGACTTAGTGTCTTCGAGGGTTCGACTCCCTTCCCCCGCACTTCCTCTCATGCCTCCGTGGCTTAGTAGCTATAGCGGCTGCCTAGTAAGCAGCAGATCGCGCGTGCAAATCGCGCCGGAGGCTTATAATTAAGTTTTAATAGTTGTTAGGTAAGTTGAGTTAAAATGACAGGATACATATCAGACACCGAAGAAAGAATATACGCCACAATAATAGTTATGGGAGCATATGGTTTGTCCGAATTAGCCAAAACAGGAAAAATTTCTCCAACCAGGTTTCACACAAACGCCATAATAAAGGGGAGCATATATTCTTTGTTCCTAATTGCAGGACTATCGAGAGGAGCACCTCAAACCTTGGCAGCTGCCGGATTAATGGGCGTTCTAGAGGCTGGAGCTTACTTGATTAGGCGCAAAGAAAGAAAATCGATAGACAACTCCATAAATTCTTAATTCGATAAAAAAAATGAAAGAAAAAAACAAATAGCATATTAATTGTACTTTTTTATCCAAATAAAACGTTTTTCTTTAAAAGGAAGGTCTGTAATGCCCAAAAACAATGTTTTAAGAGATTTTAGGTTTATAATTTTCAATATAGAAAATATTTAGAAAGCCTATAAATCCCGTTTTCAGTTGTAACCACTAGAGGATAACTAATAAAGAATACATTTATATACGTGTAGTATGTACGAGGAACGGGGGGTTGGATTTAGACTACTTGGGGGAATAAAATGAACTACAATTCAGCACAAAACACATATCAATCAGTTTCTAAGTCTGCAAAAAAGACACTTGCCAGTATTTTAACTGCAGTAACATTATACGGCGGAGCAGCATATGCAAAACCAAAATTTGGAAATGTTACCGCACAACCATACATTAATGTTACAGAACAAGGAAAAGAAACTGGAATTGAACTCAATGTGGAATTATTAAAACAAGGAAAGAAATCTCCGATAGAGTTATACGCTTACGATCCAATAGCAAAGAAAACAACTAAAAGTTCAAAATTCGGCCTTGATATCAAAGCCCGAAAAAACTACAAATTAATATTACCTAGTACTTATGC
>JBBSYT010000095.1:0-4916 GCA_038045085.1 Nanobdellota archaeon | reverse complement strand
ATTATTAGCAAATAACTTTAAGAAACATGATTCCTTTTTCAAACTGATTTAGCGAATATGAATTCCTAAAGTTATTTTCTTTGCAATCTCGACGATTTGTCGAGCTGCACCCATTTTGACTTGCGTCAAAATCGGGTTCCAATTTTAATTGGAACGATTTCAGACTTTGCTGAAACCGTTTATTCTTTTAGAACTAAATTTTCCGTTTCTCTTTTCTAAGTTCGTTCAATCTAAATTTAATCTAATTTTCGTGATTTAACTTGAATTTGAAACCTATTATTTTAGTTCCTTTGAACATGATTTGAATCATGATGCCCTTAACTAACGCCTGGGTTCCTTGCTTGGCCAATGCCCGACATAGTCGTGCAAGCTTTGCTTTCGCAAAGTTTTGCCGTAAGCTCCCCGAGGTACTCTCGTTATGGGCTGGTATATGTAAGAGTGTCTCCCTGTCAACGCATGTTTCGCAACACGCTCGGAAAGGACCCATTTACACAATAAGTATCTGATTTGCCTATGTATTTAAGGTTTGCGGATATTGAAATCCATTATAATTATTATAATAATTATAATCTTAATAGGTTTTAGATATTAACGTCCAGTTAAGGAAGCAGTATCTCACGCCCGACATAGTCGTGCAAAGTTCATCAAAAGATGAACAACCTCAAGCACAGAGCTTTTGACGGCCCTGTGTTGAGGAAAAGAGGTGTTTAGACAATGATATCTCTGTTTCCCATCATCAAGCCAAGCTTGAGACAAATGAATGTGAATCAAATGTTAGTAATCTCTTTTACCTATATACTATAGAATATATGTTCTACTATATAAATGTTATGATTTATAGCTACTAAAGAGTAACAACAGTAGAAAGATTTAAATAAAAGATGTCGTTTACTTTGGATATGAGAAATCCGACACCTCTAGAAAAGAAAGTAGATAATTTTTGCACCATAGCATTCAATGGTTGCCTTGCAACATATATAACACTAATTACATCGCCACTCGTATATCCTATTTTAGCATCAAACCCTGAACCAGAAACATTTGAAAAAATAGGAAAAATCGCATTTATAGCTGCCGGATCAGTTGCTGCCAGCATTGGATTGCCTACCGTACTAACACAATACGCCATCCATTTGAGACGAAGTGGAAGCGCAACGTGCAATCCACTATTAGATTAGTTTTATAACCCCCTTTCTAATTTATTCTTATCATGTCCCGTCCTTCAAAAGAAAAGTTTGATACGTTTGAAAACGTCTTTGATAATCATACTAGAAGGAACCTCTTTGAATTATCTTCTAAAGGTAATTTTGATGAAAGCACAATAAGCCCGATTAAAATAGGCAAAGAAGCAAACATCTTCTCGGCGTTAAAAAATGGTAAAAAAATAATAATCAAAATATACAGAGTAAACACTTGCGATTTCAACAGAATGTTTGACTTATTGAAGAGAGACCCAAGATTCCCAAAATTAACAAAGAACAGAAGAAAAACAATTACAGCTTGGGCTTCTAGAGAATTTAAAAACCTGCATAGAGCAAGAGATGCTGGCGTTTCCGTTCCTACTCCTTTCTTAATCAAAGAAAACATTCTCTTAATGGAATTCATCGGAGATAATGAACCGTCTAAACAAATCAAAGATTTAAGACCAGAAAACAAGAAATTTTTAGAACAAGTTATAACAAATATGAGGAAACTTCACAAAGGAAAGCTTGTTCACGGAGATCTATCGCAGTTCAATATTTTGAATTATCACAATGAACCTGTTTTTATCGATTTTAGCCAATCAATGGAAACAGACACAATTTATGCAAAGGAAATGTTAGAAAGAGATATAAGAAACATATCAAACTTTTTCAATAAAATAGACATTATTACAACAGAAGAGTATATAAGGAAGAAGATAACTCAGAAATAATAAGAATTAACAAAACACGAACTAAAATAAAAACATAAGCAAAATTTTAATTTAATAATAACAAACTAAAAAAAACAGTAATAAACTAAAATTAATATTAATGACCTCCAAAAAAACGAAAATCGCCTCCAAACCTGCAGAGGAAACGAAGCAGATAATAGAATTAACGCAATTCTCATACGATTTGAAGGTGCCAAAGGAAAGGGTAGCTATTCTCATAGGTAAAGAGGGTTCTGTAAAAAAGAAAATAGAAGAAGAAACACACTGTAAATTAAAAATTGATTCTAAAGAAGGAGATGTATCAATATCTGGAAAAGATTCGATTGGTTTGTATGAAGCAAGAGAAGTTATTAGAGCAGTTGCGAGAGGTTTTAATCCGGATATTGCATGTTTGTTATTAAGACAGGATTATATGCTCGATACATTAGATTTAAGAGATTACGCTCCAACTAAAAATGCACAAATAAGACTGAAGGGACGTGTTATAGGTTCTGAAGGAAAATCAAGAAGAGTCATTGAAGAACTAACTGAAACATATATTTCTGTTTATGGAAAAACAATTGGAATTGTCGGAGAAATGACTAATGTTGGCATTGCGAAATATGCTATAGAAAAACTTCTTGAGGGCGGAATGCATGCAGGAGTTTTCAAAGAACTGGAAAAAAAGCGAAGAGAAATGAGATTAAGAAAAATTGAAGAGAATTTCAGTATAAAATCAAATAATTAATCAAGCACGTCCCAGTCCGGATTATTTTTGTAATAATAATCAAAAAAAAATTAAAAGTTATCACCACTCGGCTTGCAATTCCTAATTATCGAATATCGCTGAAGCTCCGCAAGGGATAACGCCCGGCAGAGCCGTGCGAACTTTGCTATTCGCAAAGCAACCCCCTCAGCTCACTTTTTACGACAAGCAATTAAGCCTCGGTGCTGGTGCTAACTACATTTAAAACTAAACTCAATCAAACATAAACTATTTAAACAACGCATTTCGAAATTCTGATTATGGCAACAGCAGAAGATATGGCAAAAAAGCAGAGAGAGATTTCTGTGGCTGAATTCTTCGAAAAAAATAGACACTTATTAGGTTTCGATAATAAAAAGAAAGCACTTTTAACAGCAATAAAAGAAGCAGTAGACAATTCATTAGATGCCTGCGAAGAAGCAAGAATTCTTCCTGATTTGAATATTGAAATAATTGAAATGAGTGAGGAAAGATTTAAGGTCATTGTTGAAGATAATGGTCCGGGAATTGTTAAAGCTCAAATTCCTAAAATATTCGGTAAATTACTATATGGTTCTAAATTTGGAGCAATGAAATCATCAAGAGGACAGCAAGGAATTGGAATTAGTGCAGCATTACTTTATTCTCAACTAACAACTGGAAAACCAATAAAGATAATTTCAAGAACAAATAAAGATAAACCTGCACATTATTTTGAGATTCATATCGACACAAGAAAAAATGAACCTGAAGTAGTTAAAGATGAAGAAAAACAATGGAGAAAGGAACACGGAACAAGAATTGAGCTCGAAATGGAAGGCAGCTATCAAAAGGGAACTCAATCTGTTGATGAATACTTAAAACAAACTTCAATTGTTAATCCTCATGCGACAATTGTGTACACAAATCCAAAAGCGGAACAAATCATATTCTCAAGAGTTACAAAAGATTTGCCAATAGAACCTAAAGAAATTAAACCCCACCCATACGGAATTGAGCTTGGAATGCTTATTAAAATGCTTCAAGATACTGAATCCAGAAATTTAAGTTCATTTTTGCAAAATGACTTTTCAAGAGTTAGCTCGGGAGTAATGAAAGAAATATGCGAAGAAGCGAGGATACTTACAACAGAAAAGCCAAACGATATTTCTAGAGATCAAGCGGAAAAACTTCTTAAAGCAATGCAAAAAGTAAAAATTATGGCTCCGCCAACCGATTGCTTAAGCCCAATAAGCAAAGAATTGTTAGAAAAAGGACTTAAAAAAGAAATTAAAGCAGAATTTTATACTGCAACTACCCGTCCAGCTTCGGTATATAGGGGAAATCCCTTCTTGATTGAAGCCGCTCTGTGCTACGGCGGAGAAATTGAAGCAGACAAACAAGTTAGAATAATGAGATTTGCAAATAGAGTTCCGTTGCAATTCCAACAGTCTGGCTGCGGAATAACTGAAGCAATAACAGAAACAAACTGGAAGGCTTATGGGTTATCACAAAGTTCTGATTCAATTCCAGTAGGTCCATGCGTAATTTGTGTTCATGTTAATTCAGTTTGGACACCATACACATCAGAAGCAAAAGAAGCAATTGCACATTACCCAGAAATAATAAAGGAAATTAAATTAGCTTTGCAAGAATGTGGAAGAGAATTGATGAGTTATGTTGGGAAAAAGAAAAGGATAGGAGATGAACTTAAAAAGAGGGGTTACATTGAAAAATACATACCGGTCGTTGCTGAAGCAATAAGAGAATTGTTAGAATTACAAAAAGTTGAAGAAACAAGAATAGAAAAAAACTTAAAGGAAATGCTCGAGAAACATAGAGGAGAAATTAAAGAGATAGCTGATAAAAATGAAGAATATGATGAAGCGTTTGCTAAAATAGGAAAAGTAGACAAAGAGGATAAAAAAGATGAGTGAAGTTATAAAAAAATTACAGCAACTTGGAGAATCTGTTTACAAGAAAATAATGAAACAGGAACAGCCCGAGTTAGAAATGCCATTAAGAGATTTATCTAATGTTCGTTATGATGAAAAAGAAGGATTCTTTGATATGATTGGAAAGACTAAATCAAGAACATTAACTGCTTCGACAATCAAAACATTCGCTCAAACATTGAAAATGATGGGATTGTCTAAAAAACTAGTTGAAACTAACGATATCGCAACTAAAAGAGATGCTTATTATCAGTCTAAAGGTGCTTGGGGTGCTGCCGCTTTTACTGAACAAGAAGAATCTGATGCTGTAATGGATGATATTGAAGCCATGATGGCAGTTAAT
>JBBSYT010000094.1:0-1889 GCA_038045085.1 Nanobdellota archaeon | reverse complement strand
GCATCAATAGCAGCTTGAGTTTTTCGTTTAACTTCTTCGGTATAAAAGTTTTTAATTTCTATTATTCCGTCATCTTGAATGAAATCTGGAAAATATTTCCGTTTAATATCATATAGAATGTATCCATTAAATCTTTCAAATCTGAAATTATGATCTAAATTATAAATTACCCAAGCCAATTCATATGTTGAATCACAGTGAATTCCTTTATAATATCCAGATTTTCCTCTGCTAGAACCTTTCCGATAACCTCCATGAGATTTATTAGGATCGGTGTTAGCACAATATAAAGAACAGTATTGTCTATTAAGACATGGAACTTTTCTGAATACTGTTTTGCAAGTTTTACACGTTATTTCTATTCTTTTTTGTAAATTTGGATAAGTTCTACCTTTTAACTCTTTACCAACCTTTTCGTTTATTTCTTTACGTTTATTTTTTGTTGCAAAACCTCTAGAACAGATAATATTACAAAATCTTCCAGTAGCAAAATTTCCATCATGTTCTTTATTACAGTATTCGCAATTCATACAGATATTTATGAATTTTGAACTTTCACTTATATTGTGAAAAATAATGGCCCAGTGTATGGGAATTGAACCCATGATTTAGCCTTGACAGGGCTACGTTATAACCATTTAACTAACACTGGTTGGTGCTTGAAACTGGAATTGAACCAGTGCAACCAGAGCTTCAATCTGGCGCTCTACCTACTGAGCTATTCAAGCTAAAAACTTGGTACGCGAGGATGGATTTGAACCACCGACATCTCCCTAATCAGGGGAGCGTTCTACACACTGAACTACACGCGCATATTAAAACTTGGTATGTCTTACAGGAATTGAACCTGTCTTAAATGGTATGTAACACCGCCGCTTAACTCCAGTCAGCCAAAGACATATATAGGACTTACTCTTTTATCAAGATGCCTTTATTAATTCTGGTGGACCCCGTCGGAATCGAACCGACAACAGACGCATTGCAAGTGCTTCTCGCTCCCTTAGTACATGGGGGCCCTTGGAGGACGTGGTGGGACTTGAACCCACTGTCTTCGGCTTAAAAGGCCGATGCAAATAGCCGCTTATGCGTCACGTCCTTATTGGTTGCTGCAATAAGACTTGAACTTATAACCTCTTCCGTATGAAGGAAGCGTTCTATCCAAATTGAACTATACAGCAACATTTTAATTCTGGTGCTCCGTGAAAGAATTGAACTTTCTACTGCGCGTTACAAAGGCGCTGCATTGACCGTCATGCTAACGAAGCATTGGAAGCCAGGACGGGAATTGAACCCGCTTAAATGGGATTTGCAATCCCACGCATAACCGATCTGCCACCTGGCTTATAATAAAATTTTTATTTTTCTTCCTTTATACCATCCTTGTGGTATTTCATCATCTTTTTTTATCTTTTTATTTTCTAATCCGTTTGTAATCCACATAGTACCGAATTGAGAATTCTTTTCTTTGGAATGCTTACCTTTATGAACTTTCTTTAGATGTTCAATTGTTTCTTTAGAATGTTTCTTTCCAGTAAATATTCCTATATATCCGTTTTTATATTTTTCTTTATGTGTTTTAGAAATTTGATCTTTACATTTTATTCTTGATTCTTTGTTCTTTTTTAAACAATGATCTTTATATTCTTTATCTGAATAATATTTCTGAAGATGAATTTCTCTTGCTCGTTTTATTTGTTTATCATCAGCAGTTAAATTTTTATTGATATAGTCCCATCCACCGCAGCCACCCATTTTTAAATTATAAGACAATGGATCATTTATATCCACTAAATCTTTTTCTATTTTAAACATTTCTTCCGAAATTTCAGCAAAGAATAATATTTCTTTTTTGAAATTTTCTAATCCATATTTTTTAATAGCACGTTTTA
>JBBSYT010000093.1:0-2394 GCA_038045085.1 Nanobdellota archaeon | reverse complement strand
CCTATTGTCGTTCGAATCCTAGGACAGCCCTCAACTATTTAGATTGGATCTATCGTTACTGCTCGATTAAAAGATTGGAACCCAATCAGGGGGTAGTGTCGGACGCAATGGAGAAAAAAGGGGTCTATTTGTATGGATTGTCTAAAGACGACTTGAGATATTTGGACTTGCTTCGTAAGAACAAGATAATGGGGGTTAGGTCTATAGCTCATACTCTCAACATTCCGGAAAAAACCGTAAAGGATAAGATGGAGCCATACATGCTGAGCCTAGGTTTAATAAATATCTTAACAAATGTACAGAATAGACGAGGGATTAATATGCATAAAGTATTGGAAATAGGAATATGAGAATCGTAGCCTGTGCTTTAGAAACAGAGTGTAATATCATGCATGAATACACGCTATATTATTGGTTCTTAGGTAAGAAAAATGGAAAAAAATATTTGATATTCGACCCACAAATTGATGCAGAAGAAATAGCCAAAAGAGATGGGGGAAAATCTACATTGATTCAGGGGGACAAAATTCAAGATTTCATTAATAAGGTCTCGCCTGATATGATATTTATAGGGGCTTTCAAACAACGATTTACCCCAATACAATGCACTAAAGAACATTTAAGGGCTTTGGGGCATGAAAATTGAGGTAACGGCATTAGTTGACCAAACACAATTTTTATGGGATAATGTAAATTCTTTTTTGTATCCCTACTGGTTGGGAAAATTTACGCTTATTAAGTATGAGAGATCTATTTATTGGGCGATATTTAAACCCTATATTTGGAATGGATATGACGAGACACCCACTCAAACAACAGTCAACAAGTTTTTAGAGCGATCTCAAACAACCCTATTCATTAGTGACTACTCCCAAATCAAGTGACTTGGTCTTCTAGGTTGTTGGAACCAACCAAACCGTATAGCCCTACGGTCATTATATTTTTAGCCGCATTAATATCTCGATCAGAAGAAAAACCACAAGAACAACACGTAAATACTTCCTCTTTCAGGGAAGTTGTTGTAGCGGTTTTACACTCCGAACAAGTTTGAGATGTATAAGCCGGATTAACCTTAACAACTTGTTTACCAGCGTTTTCAGCTTTATATTCAAGTATATTTAGAAAAGATCTCCAACTTACATCACTAATTTGTTTAGAACACCAGCGTTTGGTTAACATTTTATTAATGTTCAGGTCTTCCACAAATATTTGGTCGTAGTCTTTGACTAACTGATTTGCTAACTTAAATTGAAAGTCGTGTCGTTTATTAACTATTCTTTTATATATTTTTCTGACAACCCCCCATTTTTTCTTACGTTGAGCTTTTCCTACGGCTTTTTGATCTTGTTCAAAAAATCTAGGATTATCTATTTTGATTCCCTCATTAGTTGTACAGAAAGATCTCACACCAAGATCTAACCCGCAAGACTTCTCGGTTTTAGGTAGGAGGTTTCTAAAATCTCCCTCACAACTGATGGTCAAATACCAATCATTACTGTGTTTAGTTACTGTTCCAGTTTTAGGCATACCCTCACAAGGTCGATGGTATATAATTTTAACAAGCCCTATTTTTGGTATTCTCAGTCGGTCGTGTTGAATACGAATGCCAGCCCCCCATTTAGGAAAAACCATAGAACGGAACCTTCCTCTTCCTTTAAACCTTGGATATCCCGGTTTATCTCCCTTTTTTATTCTAGCAAAAAACCCTTTAAACGCTTTTTCTAATCTTAAACTTAAATTTTGAAGAACATCGGCATGAACTTGGTTTAATTCTGGCCTTTCTTTCTTTTGTTTGGGGAGCATATTAATTAAATCAAACGCAGATACTTGATTTTTTTTATTTTCCCATTCAGATTTTCTGTGTTCTAACATACCATTATAAACTTGTCTGCAAATTTCAAGTTGTTTGTCCATCTTGGACGACTGACTTTTTGTAGGATATAATCTATATTTAAATGTCTTCACATCCTTATATACACCAAAGAGTCATGTATTCTCAATATTTTTTATATTTTTATCAAAATTTCTACCAGACCTAAAGAATGAGGTCTACTTTTAAAGGTTGTTTATGAATATTCAAGCAATCTCATTAGAAAAGCGCAATATTGGCAATCAATATCTGATATGTTATTGGAGTTTAATAAAGAAAAAGGGACAATTATTTTGGGAATATAGAGATTGGTCACACGAAATAAATGCGGCACAAATTCCGGATTTTATGTTGGGAATTAAGCATAGAATATTTCTTGGTAAGTTTGCGGCATATCAATACGATCCAATTAAATGCACCGAACAGCATCTAGAACAATTAAAGTTGTATGTTATGTCCTGTCCCTAATCCGAGCTGAACAAATGGATCTGTGAAACCCCTCGACATTTTTCTCCCACAATTTA
>JBBSYT010000092.1:0-2163 GCA_038045085.1 Nanobdellota archaeon | reverse complement strand
CAGCTAATATTCACGGTCAAACAAGGGCAATGCACGAACTTGCTTCATCCTTTTACCTGGCTAAAAATGCATTAAGTCTTTTTCTTGATACAATGAGAGCTTTTGTTGATAACCCTTTTTCTAAAGCAAGCCAAGAATATGAAGTACATTTAAGAAATTTCAATTCACTTGCACAGGAAACAGAGGCACAATTAAAACTTACTCACAACGCAATTCAGGGAATTGCAACAGAAGAACAGTTAGCCGGAATGACAGAACTCGCTAAAACATTACAGCATATTGAATCAAGTAATTATCATGGAGCAGAAGCATTTCAGATACTTGAAGCCAGTAACCAGGCTGCAATGGCAGGGCTTGCCGATTTATTCACGGTAGCAGATGCAGGTACAAGTATTTTAAAAGCTTACGGCTATGAAGCATCAAAAATAACAGATATTCTTAATATCAATGCAAAGGCTGTTCAGTACGGTAAAGTTACAATGGATCAGTTGAATTCTGTGGTTGGGACAGCTATATCACTCGCACCGGAGGCAAAAGTAGGCTATGACGAAGTCGGAGCTGCTATCGCCACGATCACGGCCCAGGGGGTTAGTGCTTCGATTGCAGCAACAGAAGTAAACGCATTAATGAAAGGAATTTTTAAGCCCTCGGTAGAAGGTGCAAAACTTGCTACATCACTTGGAATAGAACTTTCTGCACAAAATCTTGCTAATAAAGGTCTCTACGGAATGATGAAAGACATCATGGACAAGACAAAGCATTTCGGAGATGATCGTGCTGCTGTTATTGCTAAAATGCTTGGAGATATGAGAGAAATCCGGGGCATATTGAAATTAGCGACAGATGACGGAGAACTTTATAATGAAATGCTTGGTCACATGAGGGACGGGGAAGATGCAGTAGAAAAACAAAAAAAAGAACAGATTAAAACTTTCAAGCATTATAAAGATGCTCTTGGTGATATGACTGAAAGCATGAAAATAGAGGTTGGTGCACTTATTAATGAAGAGTTATTACCATTTATTAGTGTTCTAAACGATATATTAAAACTTTTTAATGCTTTGCCTGAACCAATTAAGAGAACTACTGAATCCATTATTCTTTTGGGCGTTGGGGCTGTAGGAGTAGGAATAGCACTTTTTACAATAAATTTTGGATTAAATGCAGTAATAGCTACACTTGCGTTATCAGCAGTAGCAGCAAATAGATTGAAATTTGCTTTAATGGGAATAGCTAAATATGGTTTAGCAATGTTTATAGCTGGCGGATTCTTTGTTGCTTTTCATGAATGGGTGAAAGATAGCAATAATGAATTATTGAAAATGGCTGATTTAATCCAAAAAATACAAGATTTTTTGGATCTTAAAAAAGCAGAAAATCAATTAAGGAAAGATGAAGAAAGAAACAACAAAACTCGTCATGATAATTTAGTAACAATTGGCGAATTAGAAAATAAATCAAACAAAACCCTTGAAGAAAAGATTAAGTTACTAAAGGCTTATGTAGACTTAAGGTCAAAAATTGTTAAAGGATCGCCTGCACAAGGGTCAACGCCTGAATTTGCCGAAATGTTTAATAGATATGAATCTGAAAAATATAAAGAAAAAACAAAAACTTATGATGAAAAAATTGCTCCATTAAAAAAAGAAATAGCATTATTAGAAAAAGAAAAAAAAATTAAAGGAGATTTAGTAGCTCTTTCAGCAGAAGAATGGCAAGAAAAATTAGATAATGCAGAAAAAGCAAAAGGACAATTAGAAAGATTTCAAGAAGATCTTGATAAATCGCTAGATTCTCGTAGAAAAGCAGAACTAAAAAAAAGACGGAAAGACTTTGCCGATATGAAAAAGGGATTACAGGATATTATAGATACTGAATCAAAACCTTTAAAAGAATTACAGAAAATTAAACCGGAAGATTTATTAGAATCAGAAAAGAGAAAGATTACAAAATATCTCGAATCAATCAAAGATGCAAAGGAAAAACAAAAACTTATTCCAGAAGCGTTAAGAAAAGAATTAGCAAGGATTAATTCAGAATGGAATAAGAAAGAAGATGATGAAGCAGATAGAAGAGGCACAGAGTTTTGGAATCGAATAACAAAAGAAGTTGCTGATGTAGAAGAAGCTAGGGATAAAGAAGGTACTGCATATTATGAAATGA
>JBBSYT010000091.1:16736-20585 GCA_038045085.1 Nanobdellota archaeon | reverse complement strand
GTTCGATTGTGCCTCGAAAAATGCCTGTCGTTTAACATAATGAAGCCTCACATATTGATGCTAAAAATTGACTTTCGGGACAGAGCCTTGTAGAAAGTGATTTAAATAAGTGTCAAGTTGTAGGCCCATGGCATTGCTTATCAAGATGACGTCAATCATAGGAGTTATAACCGATTTAGAGGGAAAAATTCTCTTAGCTAAAAAGGGACATACGCCGGGACATAAATTAAGCGATAGGTGGCATTTCCCGGGCGGAACAAAGCTTCATTGTGAAACTCCTGAAGACTGCATAATGAGAGAGATGTATGAAGAAACAGGATTGTATGTTAATCCAAAACTTCTAAGCCAGCAAGACAAAGCAAGTAGATGTCACAGATTTTTTTATTATCTTTGCAAACCAACCGGCGGTCATTTAAGGGCCGGAGGGGATGTGGTTGAAGTTAATTGGTTTACAAAACAACAGACAGAAAAAATATTAGGTTATGATTTAATTCGCCAGTATCCAAGAAGGGTACAGGAATTAGTTATACCATCTTTAGTTTTCCAGTAATCTTGTCTATCTTTGTTTCTTCATCAGGACCAATTCCCATGCAAGTAACTGTGCCTGGTTCAACTGTTGTTAAGCCAGCATCAACTATTACCGAAACAACTAATTTCTCTGCTCTTGCTAATCTTTCAAGTTTTTTTAATTCAGCTAAATCTTTAACTTTTAGAACAATCTTTTTCATTCCTTCATTGAGCCATTCTTCAACTTTTTTTCTTGGAGATTTGATTTCTGCATCAACTGCTGCATGTGCGCATTGTGCTGCCATTTTGCCCTTCGGAAGATTTAGGTCTTGTCTTACAATGATGACTTGTTTCATATACTGTATGTAGAGTCTTCTGTTTTTAAATTTATAGAATAATTGGCTTCAATTATTACTTTTTCGTTATTTTACGAGCAGGCATAATAAAATAATGAGTCAAATCTGTTGTGGCGTTATAAAATGCATGAACTTCATAATTATCGAGCGTTTTCTTATTTCCAAACTCCCCAAATGAACGAATGAAATTCTTTGGTTTAAGCCCTGCAACTTTTGAAAGAGTATTTGCATAAGTTTTGTAATTATATTCAAGTTAAATTCAACACTACTCTCGAATGGAGTACCAATTGCTATTTCTCCGCCCACAATCACTCCAGGTATTATTCCTTCGAGAGTGCCAATAACTTCATTACGTTTACCAAGAGTATTTCCAGAATCGACCATATGTGGTAGTTTATGCCTCGTGATTTGATTTAATCTTTCCCTCATTGTCAGTTGCATGTTTGCGAAGACTTCAAATTGATATATAACTTATGTCAGTCAAGCCTTAGAAACATCAATGTTTTTAAACCAACTCCTTCTTAGTTAACTTATGGGAGTAATAGAAGACATTAAAGACCTAGAAGATAGGATTTCTAATACGAAGTACAATAAAAGCACGTCTCATGCAATAGGCGGCTACAAGGCTCAGTTAGCTAAATTAAAGGATGATGTTGTCAAAAGAGCATCAAAAGGTTCTGGCGGTTCGGGTTATAATGTAAAGAAGTCTGGAGATGGAACTGTTGTTTTGTTAGGGTTTCCAAGTGTAGGAAAATCCACCGTTTTGAATGCTTTAACTGACGCAGAATCCGAAGTTGCGGCGTATGAGTTTACAACTTTGACATGTATTCCTGGAGTTCTGAAATACAAGGGAGCTCAAATACAAATTTTAGATTTGCCAGGTGTTGTTCATGGAGCAGCAAGTGGAAAAGGAAGGGGAAGAGAAGTTCTTGCAGTTATGAGGAGTGCTGATTTAATTTTAATTTTAATTGACGGTAAAAAACCAGAGCATCATAAGGCAATTCTAAAAGAAGTATATGATGTCGGAATACGTATTAATGAAAAAAAACCAATAATTAAAATAGTAAAAAAATCAAAAGACGGGGTAAAAATAGGAAGAACGGTAAAAACAGATGTCGATAATGAAACAATCAAAGCAGTATTAAAAGAATACAAAGTAAATAATGCAGATATTGTATTGAGAAGTAATTTCACCGTTGACCAATTTATTGATGCAGTTGAAGGAAATAGAATATATCTTCCTGCAATAACTGCGGTAACTAAAGTTGATTTGTTAACTGAAGATGAAATTGAGAAAATCAACAAAGAAATCAACCCAGATTTGTTTATTTCCGCTCCAAATAATATAAATCTTGACAGATTAAAAGAGCTAATTTTTGAAAGATTGGATTTAATGAGAGTTTATATGAAAGAAATAGGAAAGAATGCAGATATGGAAGAACCATTGATTATTAAACGCGGCTCTATGATAAAAGACGTTTGTAATAAACTTCACAAAGATTTTGTTACTAAATTCAAATTCTCAAGAGTTTGGGGACCTTCATCTAAATTCCCTGGACAGAAATTTGTACTAGATCATGTTTTGAAAGACAAAGATATTCTGGAAATACATCTTAAATAAAATTAAGATCTACAAGTCTTTTATGCGATTCTATGTTTAATTTTGCCAGTTCTTTGTATTTTTCAAGTTGTGCATCAAACTCAGGTATCGCTCCGCCTGAGCAGGCATATCTAACGATAAGTGTTCCCTTTTCAGTTTTTAGATTCAAAGAATGTCCCAATCCGGCATTATAATTAAGACCTGACTCTGATTTAATTATTTCGAGACCATTTTCTCTTATTTTTTTAACTTCACCATCATTCATCGTAAAACCATGTATTATTGCAAATGCATTGCATAAATGCAATATATCATTTGCATCAAGCTGCCCTACTTCGATTTTTCTTATAATCCCTTCAATTGTTGTGTTTGTCATATTTAATTTCTCATTAGAGCTTATTTAAATAAATTGTTATTTGTTGATTTTTACAAAATTTAGTAATTCGAATGGCTTCGATAGTATATAGTCAGTCTAGTTGCTAAAATTACGCTATGCTCAGTAGTAACATAGTTTTTATATACTGAATGTTCATAAAAAATGATATGACTGGCGGAGCAACACTTTCTGATGTGTCTTTGGACACAATACTGGCTCTTGACATTGAATCTCCAGCTAGAATTCAAGAACCAGTTGAAGTACTTACCGCAGAACATCTGAAAAAATCCGGTCTTGAACTTTCTGAATTAATTTTTAACAATTATGGCGCAGATTTGGGAAAATTGGCTGAACATATCTTGAAAGGAACGCATGGTCAAATTGATATCAAGACACTTGCAGAATACGAACTGGCAATTAATGCAATAGAGGCACTTAAAAAAGCCGGCATAAATAAAATATCAAATGACTATTCTCCAGAAACAAGCGTCTATTATCATCCTGAAAAATAATACATTAAAAATCTAATTTAGCCAATAAACCTTTCTTTTTAACCCAAGCAAACATTATGTTGAAGTATATCATTACTAATGCAAGATAAACCACATTTAGCAATAATGCCCATCCTAACGCTGACCAAGGAATGAATCCTGTCGAAATAACCGCTCTCATTCCTTCAAATATATGTGTTGTCGGAAGTAGATATGCCAGATATTGAATTTTTATGGGCAAAGCAGAAACAGGATAAAATACTGCACTAAACGGCTGAATTAATGCTAGAAATCCCCATGCAAGAACTTGTGCCGATGTTCCATATCTTAAAATTATGGCTATGCTGAAAAACCCCAATGTCCATCCGAACAGCAGCAATAATGCGAGGAATGGTATTAATGAAAATCCCAGGGTGAATATATTGAATGAATAAAGAATAAATGCAAAGAAAGCCATAACGACTGAAACTATTGCCACTCTTATTATTCCGAGAATTGAGCCGGAAATCAAAAATTCAT
>JBBSYT010000091.1:14740-16726 GCA_038045085.1 Nanobdellota archaeon | reverse complement strand
AGTCAATGGAGTTACGAATATGTTTAAGAAATTTTTCTCCCATAATTCTTCCAAGAATGATATTGAAACCGCTTTTTGCGACTGATTTAACAAATCCCAGAAAATAATGGCACCCATAAGCATTGTAATAATATTTGCTCCGCCAACATTATTTCTTTCAAGGAATACACTTATGAAACCCCACAGTAAAAGTTCTAACAAAGGCCAATAGAATATGTCCAATAGTCTTGGAAAGCTTCGTTTATACAAATATAAGTTTCTCATTAACATTGCATAAATTCTAATCCACTTCATTCGTGCTCCTCTTTATGCTGGCTTCTTGAATGAGAACCATTTCTTGCAATTGTAAGGAATACTTCATTCATATCTTTTCTTCCGTATTTTTTGATTAATTGATTTGGAGTTCCGTCATCAGTTATCTTTCCTTTGTTTATGAAAATAACTCTGTCGCACAATTCTTCTATCTCTGTCATATTATGCGATGTGTAAATTATTGTAACGTTGTGTTTTTTTTGCATTATTTTAAGCATATTTCTTACTCTGTCTGCAATGTCTGGGTCTAAAGATGCAGTTGGCTCGTCTAACAACAGTAATTTAGGGTCATTTAGAAATGCTTTGCACAGATTTAATCTCGTTAATTGTCCTGTTGAAAGGTTTAACGTCATTTTATTTAACATGCTGGTTATTTCGAAGAATTCAGCAAGTTCCATTACTTTCTTTTCTGGATCTTTTACGTTGTAAAGTCTTGCAAATGTCAGTAGATTTTCTTTAACCTTTAAATTTCCAGGCAAAGAAACGTATGGAGATGAGAAATTAATTTTTCCCAAAATTTCTTCTCTGTTTTTATGAATTTCTTTACCGAATATTTTTATTGATCCTTCATTTGGGGGTGATTAAATCTAATAACATCAAGATTGTGGTTGTTTTTCCTGCTCCATTTGGTCCTAACAACCCAACTACATGACCTTCTCCAACTTCAAATGAGATATTATTTACTGCGATTACATTATCAAATGATTTTACAAGATTCTTGATCTCGAGAATTGGCTTTTTCATATAATTTATTGCAGACAATTGATTTATAAGGCTTTCGAAGAAAGATTTATATCTTTTATACATTTATTCGGAACATGACGGACAGCATTGATGATAAATTCGACAGAGAGTTCTTTGCAGAGCTTTCCGAAATCGTGTCCTCTCCTTTCGATATTTCTGTTTTTAGAAATTTTATAATGAAACACAAACAGTCTGTTTCTCCTGAAACGTATGGTAGATTAATGAATGACGATGCATTAATTAAAGAACGCTATGATTCATTTCTTGAGAATGTCCGAACAAATCATATATCATATTGGGGTGAATTAATGCCATTGTTGGCCGCTCCATTTCACGCATACAGATTCAGAAAATTTATTTCTTCACATCACGGAACCCTTCTTACTCCTCGGGAATATGCTTATTTTGAACGGCAGGATGATAAATTTTTGAAAATAGTTTATGACGGGTTAAAAATCAGAGCAAAAAACATGTTTAATAATATGGGCATGAAGGGGCATTCAAGTGCAATTACCAGCTGGGAAAACTAACTTCAATCTGCCGCACATAGGCAGATTATTTTTGTTAATTACCAACTAAAAACGTAAAGAAATCCTCCGCATGATTTTCTTCGTTTAATAACTAACTAAAAACTTAAAAATATTAGCACCGACTTGCGATGTAATGTATTTTTATCTGAAATCGATAAAGTCTCGCATGGAGCAACTCCTTCGGATCTGTTTATTCTGTTTTATTCATCGCTCGGTAGCTAGTGCTAATCTGAATGCAGATGCTAATCTTTAATTCTTGGTAAAAAAACGTTGTTAATATTAAATATAAAACCTTATTCAATAACCCCGAAACCTTTAAATAACCCGTTTCTAGCCCAATTTATATGGTAAAGATTACTTTGCCCGAAAACTATTCTTCATTTTTGCATAATGCGGATTT
>JBBSYT010000091.1:0-14730 GCA_038045085.1 Nanobdellota archaeon | reverse complement strand
CGATGGTAAGGGTGAGGAGTTTAAAAAGGGTGTAACTGGCTTAGAAATAGCTAAGAAAATAGGAGAAAGGTTAGCAATGGCGGCTTTGGCCATTGAAGTCGATGGTGTCGTCCAAGACCTTTCAACCCCAATAGAAAAGGATTCTAAAATAAGAATATTAACTTTCAAAGATAGGGAAGGAATTGAAGTGTTTAGACATTCTTCTGCTCACTTATTGGCAAATGCAGTTGTTGAATTATTCCCGGAAGCTAAATTAACAATAGGCCCGGTTGTTGAAGAAGGATTCTACTATGATATTGACCATCAACCTTTCAAACCGGAAGACTTAGAAAAAATAGAAAAAAGAATGAAAGAAATTGCAGATAGAAAAGTTCCAGTTGAAAGAATTGAATTAACCAAAGCAGAAGCTTTGAAAATGTTCAAAGACAATCCTTACAAAGTTGAATTAATCAAAGAAATAACCGACAAAGAAAAAATTACTGCATATAAACAAGGTAAATTTGTTGATTTATGCAAAGGACCGCATGTTCTAAACACTTCTGTCTTAAAAGCTTTCAAATTAACTAAAATGTCTTCAGCTTACTGGAGAGCAGATGCAAAGAATAAATCTTTGCAGAGAATATATGGAATTTCTTTTCCAGACAAAAAAGATTTAGATAATGTCATTAAAATGACAGAAGAAGCTGAAAAAAGAAATCATAGAACAATTGGAAGAGATATGGATTTATTCTCAACACACGAAGAAAGTCCTGGTTCTATTTTTTGGCATCCAAAAGGAAAAAATTTGTATGAAACCTTAGTTGGGTTTGTGAGAGAAGAAAACAAAATGAGGAATTACAGCGAAATAGCCACTCCTGTAATTTTAGATCAATCGCTATGGAAAAAGTCAGGACATTATGACAATTTTAAAGAAAATATGTATTTTACAAAAGTTGAAGACAAAGATTTTGCAGTAAAACCAATGAATTGTCCAGGCGGATTATTGATTTACAAAGCAAGAATGCATTCATACAGAGAACTTCCAATTAGAAATGCAGAATTTGGTTTAGTTCATAGACATGAACTTTCGGGAGTATTAAATGGATTATTTAGAGTAAGAGCCTTTACTCAAGATGATGCACATGTGTTTTGCTCTGAAGAACAGCTGCAGGATGAAATTTTAGATATGATTAATTATGCGGCAAAAGTTTATTCTACATTCGGATTTACTTTTGAAACATTTATAGCTACGCGCCCCGAAAAATCAATGGGTTCTGATGCAACATGGAAAATTGCAACCAATGCTTTGATTAAAGCAGTAGAATCAAGAAAAACACCGCATAAATTAAAGCCAGGAGAAGGAGCATTTTACGGTCCTAAAATTGAATTTAATTTGAAGGATGCATTGGGCCGTAATTGGCAATGCGGAACAATTCAAATTGATTTTTCCATGCCTTCAAGATTTGAAGCGACATATGAAGCTAGTGATGGTACTAAAAAGATACCAGTTATGATTCACCGAGCTATTTTAGGCTCAATTGAACGCTTTTTAGGGGTTTTAATAGAGCATTACGGAGGAAAGTTCCCATTATGGTTAAATCCAAATCAAATCAGGATATTGCCTATTGCCGACAGACATATTTCTTATGCAGATGAAGTTTATTCTAAATTATTTACTTCTGGATTTAGAGTTGAAGTTGATAAACGGGCAGAATCCACTCCTAAGAAGGTAAGAGATGCTGAAATGCAGCATTTCAATTATATTCTAGTTGTTGGAGACAAAGAACTGCAGAATAAAACAATTAATATTAGAACAAGAGACAATAAGATTCTTGGAGAAGTTAAAGTTGATGAGTTCTTGGAAAATATTAAACAAGAAGTTGAAGATAAGAAATAACTATTCTATTTTGCCATCAAATTGTGAGACCCGTTAAACGACTACAAATATTTTGCTGGGGAGGTACGGCAGTCCGCTCAACAATTAATGGTCGAACCGATGGCAAAATTACTCGCTTAAATCTTTCATATGCCGCAATCCAGATAATATTCCAATTATTCCTGTTGCAATTGCTAAGTATATGGAGAATTCAAATTTCTCATAAAAGATTCCCATAATAACTAATGGGAAGGCAACTCCTTGCATGAAAGTTGTTAACTTTCCAATAAATTTTGCACGAGGAATCTTTACGCTTTTTCTAAAATGGCTGTATAAAAAAAACGGAGCAGTTAAAATTTCTCTTGACATAATTAAAAAAATCTGAATCCAATGGTTTGCCGTCATTATTCCGTTGTAAGATACTATGAATGCCAAAGCAGTTCCAATCATTAAAATTCTGTCTGCAATCATGTCAAACTTTCTTCCGAATTCAGTTACTAATTTCCATCCTCTCGCTATTTGTCCGTCAAAGAAATCAGTTAACATTCCGATTACAAACGCAACAGCGATAATAATTATTTCAATTTTTGAGATAATTCCATAGACGATGAATATAGTTAAGAATACTCTTGATAATGTGATTAAGTTTGGAATATTGTATATGTTTTCTTTTTTCATAGAGTTCTGTTTTTGGCATGGGTTTAAATAGCTTTGGTTGATTATTTTGCCAACAACGAACGTAAAACTTTAAATAAGGCTTAGATTTCTTACTTTTTATGAACCCAGAAATAATGTCCCCAGTTGGTTCGTATGAGTCGTTAATGGCCGCTATACGGGCGGGTGCCAACTCTGTATATTTCGGCATAGGTGAACTAAACATGAGAGCAAGATCGGCCTACAATTTCACCATTAAAGACCTTAAAAAGATAGTAAATATATGCAATAAGAACAAAGTTAAGTCATATTTAACCCTAAACGTTGTTGTTTACGACAATGAATTCAAAGCAATAAAAACATCATGTGATGCGGCAAAGAAAGCAAAAATTTCAGCAGTAATAGCGTCCGACATGGCGGTAATCCAGTATGCAAACAAAATAAAACTTCCAGTTCATATTTCCACACAAAGCAGCGTATCGAACATTGAAGCGGTCAAATTCTATTCAAAATTTGCAGATGTTATTGTTTTAGCAAGAGAATTAACATTAGAACAAGTAAAAAATATCGTAAAAGAAATAAAACGTCAAAATATTAAGGGACCAAATAAGCAGTTAGTTAAAATTGAATTGTTTATTCACGGAGCAATGTGCGTTTCTATTTCTGGGAAATGTCAAATGTCATTAGCGTTATACAATGAACCAGCTAATAGGGGGAAATGTTTGCAAACATGCAGAAGAGCATACAAAGTAATTGATGAAGAAACTGGAGATGAGTTAATAATTGACAATAAATATGTAATGAGTCCTAAAGATTTATGCACAATTGGTTTCATTGATAAGTTAATTCAAGCTGGTGTTTTAATATTTAAAATTGAAGGGAGGGGAAGAAGTCCAGAATATGTTTATGAAGTTACTAAATGTTACAAAGAAGCAATAAACAGCATTGAAAATAACACATATACAAAAGAAAAAATTGCAAACTGGACGAAAAAACTCGATTCTGTATTTAATAGAGGATTTTGGCAGGGCGGTTATTATTTAGGAAAGAAATTGGGAGATTGGTCAGGAACTTATGGTTCTAAAGCAACAACGGAAAAAGTTTATGTTGGATTGATTGAAAATTATTTCCCAAAACCAAATGTTGCACAGATAAAAATTGAATCTGGAATATTGAGTATTAATGATGAAATGTTAATCACAGGACCAACAACGGGGGTTTTGCAGTTCAAATTAGAAAGTTTGTTTGTTAGAGAAAAACAGGCAAAAACAGGAAAGAAAGGAGAGGACATAACGATTAAAGTTCCAAACAAAGTAAGAAAGAATGATAAAGTGTATGTGATGAAAGCAAAACTATAAAAGTTAGTTCCAATTTGTTGGGTCATGAATATAGCTAATCTTCTACAACCAGAAATTTATTTCAACCATAATCTTGCAACAGAATATGATAAGCGAGAGAATAAACAGGCTAGCTTGTTTTTGGATTTTCTCGGAAGTGAATTAACTTGGACTCAAGATCCTGATAATATTTCAAGTAAGATAGAAAGACGTGCCGGTATATCATTTAATGTGACCCCTCATAACCATGTTGTTAAAAAAAGAAAAGGCGGATGGATATGGACACTGCATGAAGCAAAACAAGAAGAAGAACGTTTAGAAAAATTGCTTACTCAAATTACAGCAAAAAACACCCCCACTTTAGATGAATACTTGAATGCCGGAGAAGGAATTGTTAAAAATTTAGATTTACCTTATCATAGATTCGATACCGATAAAGTATTGGCGAATATGCATCTTTCTGAAGACCAACAAAAAATATTTTCAGTAAATTTGCATGATTTAGTTATTGGTAATCTCACCGAAGCAGCAATGAGGGAAATTTTACTTAAAAATAAAAAAGAATTTATAGCAAGAAGTTACTTATTTCATAATTCGGGAAGATCTCAGGATGAAAAAGATATACGAATTTTTAACATAAACGGAATTAATGAAGAAACTCTCGGGGTTAGATGTCAAAGGGAGTATGAAGGAAAATATCTTTATTCAGGTAAACGAATACGCGAACAAAGAGATAAAATTTCAGATTATGTTGCTTTTTTTAATCACATAGGACATCATATTTTTTATATTACCGGTATTGTTAAAAAAGATTTTTTAAGTAAGAACTGGCTTTCTATTAGGGATAAAATGGAAGGATTCGAATTTCCCGAAACAGGTAATGAATCTAGACTAAGAATGGACTACGCGGGTACTAATCCACTTCAATTTGATGTTCCTATGCTCAATACAAAGCTTATGTTGAGATATTCCCCGCAAAAGTTCTTAGAAATGCTAAATAACAGATAATTTTAAAAATAAATGCGTCCTAATACAACTTATGAGAATAATAATACTTGTTGATATGGATGCTTTCTACGCTAGTTGTGAACTCGTTAGAAAGCCCAATTTGAAGGGAAAACCTGTAGTTGTTGGTGCAGACCCGAACGGAAGAGGAGTAGTTTCAGCTTGCAATTATGAAGCAAGAAAGTTCGGTTTGCATTCAGGAATGCCTATCGCAATTGCTTATAGAAAATGTCCTAACTGCGTATTTCTTCCGGTAGATATGGAATATTACGTTTCTGTCTCAAATAAAATAATGAAGATAATGAAGAAATATGCTGACAAAATGGAGCAGGTTTCTGTCGATGAAGCATTTTTAGATGTTAGTTCTAAAACTTATGAAAAAGCAAAAGAAATTGCAAGAAAGATTAAAACCGAAATTTTAAAGAAAGAAAAAGTAACATGCTCAATTGGAATAGGGCCAAACAAATTAATTGCTAAAATTGCTTCTTCAAAAAACAAACCAAACGGATTAACTATTGTTCAACCATCAGGAGTGCAAAAATTCTTAGATCCATTGGATGTTGATGAAATATATATGGTTGGGCCAAAAACAACTGCTGTTTTGAATGAAGTCGGTATTGAAACAATAAAACAGTTAAGAAGTACTCCAAAATCTAATTTAATTGAATGGTTTGGAGAAAAGTTTGGACATTATTTGTATAACTCTTCAAGGGGGATTGATGATGTTGAATTAGTCGAAGAATGGACGCAAAAATCAATCGGAAGGCAGTATACTTTTGAAAAAGATACAACTGACAAAGATTTTGTTGAAAAAATTATGGATGAAATGACGGAAGATTCATTTGAACAATTACGACAACAGAAATTTAAAACTTACAAAACAGTAACAATCAAAGTTCGTTATGAAGACTTTTCAACATTTACGAAAGCTAAAACATTAATTGCTAATGCAGATTCTGCTGAACAGGCAAAGAATGTAGCTAAGGAATTATTAAACAAATTTTTTAATAAGAAAAAAATAAGACTGATTGGGATTAGTTTGGGGAAGTTGAAATAAGATTTATTGCATAATCATTGTATGCAATTTACATCTGCTTTTTGGATTCGGATCCGGACATTCATTAATATTAACATATTCTCTCATTTCATTTATTGTTTTAATCAACAACTCTTTTCTTTCCTGCGTATATTGTATTGAAAAGGGTTTATTGCTTCCGCTGTATTGCAAAAAAGCGTATCTTGGAGCAATCCCGTTTTGCTCTTCCATTAAAAAACAATAAGCAATTACCTGCATAACATGAGAAAAATATGGTTCTTTCGGCTTCGGCGTACTCTTAATCTCTAAAGGAATTAATCCATCTTTTGTATGTAAAATATAGTCGGGTTTACCTGCTAGGCCATATTTATGAGAGAAAAATGCTTTGATTGGTTTTTCTGCATGGTCAGAATATCTTATTTTATTTTTGTAAATAGTGTTTGGCACTCTTGTTCTTTTTAAAATAAATAATAAAATAATAAATAATGCAAATAAAATTGATAATATCAAATCAATCGCATTCATAATAAAAACCTCATCACGACAAAAAATAAAATTAAAATAAAAACAAGAATTAGAGCAAAATATGATTTAGTGGCCGTTTCTGTATGGTGTGCAATGTGTCGATGATGTTTGCTACCTTCAACGATGGCTTTCGTTATTTTAACTCCTTCTGTTCTGCCAATCCACCAGCAAACCGGACAATAGAAATAAGACGATATTTCACTTGCATTTATCATATTCGTTAAACAGATACTTTCTCCTCTAAGTTTTCTTCCGATTTATTTGCTCTTTTTTCAAACTTTATTGCTGTTCTTAACTCTTGGGATTCTTCTTTATTCAGCGGAGTTATATCTGCAGGTCTGTATTTTTCAACATGAACCTCATTATGAAGATTTGTATAATGAATAGAGAGTGAAGTTATTGCTGTAGCCAATGCGCCAATATTAACTCCAAATCCATATAATTGATATTCTTTTCCGTCAAAAGAAATTATAGCAGGTCCTTCGTCTTTGTTTTCAAAAACCGCATTGCCGACGAAATATTCTGTCATTTTAAACACTTAATGGTACTTCGTTATAAAGATTGCTATTGTTAGAACTACACTAATTAAGCAAACATTTGCCGAATTATTTTCGTTTAATAACTAAATAAAAACGTAAAGAAATCCCCGGCAAAGTTTTCTTCGTTTAATTATTAACTAAAAGTTGGCGTTGTTCTAAAAAGATTAGCACCGACTCGCGAGATAATGTGTTTTTATCTGAAATCGCTAAAGCCCCGTAGGCACAATCTCGACTTTGTCGAGCTGTGCACAACTTCGTTGTTGAGCCAACCCTCTCAGCTCTGTTTCTAAATTAACCTTAAATCGCTCGGTAAATGGTGCTAATCTTTAATGTCATTAACTTTTAATTTAACATAAAATCTCTGAAATATATTCTAAAAACTATAAATCTTTATATACCAGTTAAATGAACAAAACACTACCCCTTGTATGGGTATGAATAATAAACACAACTGGTTGTGTGTTTTTGACATTCAAAAGTGACAAAAAAGAGGCTGTAAAACATGACGAATACACAAACTTATTCTGGAAAAGCATTGCCTAGTTATGCTGTAAATGACGGATTAGAAGATAGACTTGCCGGAAATGGCATGCACATTATGGAAACAAAATTTCTTCAAAGAGATGATTCTGGGCAAATAATTGAAACTCCTCAGCAAAGATTTTATACGCTTGCAAGAACTATGGCGGAAGCAGAACGTCAATATGGAAAAGATAAGACTTACATCGATAATCTGACGGAAAGATTTTACAAAATACTTTCATCTTTAGAATTTCTTCCCGGCGGAAGAATTATTACTAATACAGGAAAAGGAATTGCACTTTTCAACTGTTATGTTCTTCCTGTTGAAGATAGTGTAAAAGGAATATTCACTTCAGTTCTAAAAGCAGCAATGATTCACAAGCAAGGTGGCGGTACGGGATATAATTTCAGTCAGTTAAGACCAAGAGGAAGCTATGTTAAAAAATCTCAAGGAGTAGCATCCGGTCCTATGTCTTTCATCGAACAGTTTGATAAACAAACTGAAATAATTAATTCCGGAAACAGAAGAGGAGCAAACATGGGAATCCTCAACATTGACCATCCCGATATTTTAGATTTTATTTATGCAAAAACACTGGAAAGCAAATTGAAAAATTTCAATATTTCAGTTGGAATTACCGATGAATTCATGAAAGAAGTGGAAGGCAATGGCTTTTATAAATTAGCACTATGGGAAAAAAATTCAAAGAAAAGACCATACGCTCGAGAAGAGTTTGAAACATTCATTAAAAATATTGAACAAAACAAAGCTGGGGCTGAAGTTGGAGAAAAAGCAAAACGACATTCTTTATATCAAAAGGATGAAAAACTCTATGATGCAAGAAACGACAAAGAAATCGGAAGATTCAATGGTAACGCTGTCGAATTAAGCGCACCAAAAATATTCGATTTAATTACAAATTTAGCATGGAAAACTGCAGATCCTGGAGTTATTTTTTTAGATAGAATTGCAGAGCACAATCCAATCCCATCTAGAAGACTTGATGCAACAAATCCGTGCGGAGAGCAACCATTGCATCCTTACGATGCATGTAACTTAGGAAGTATAAATCTTGCAAGATTTGTAACTGATGATAAAAAAGTAAATTACAAAAAACTTGATACAGCAATGGACGATATAATACGGTTTATGGATAATGTAAATGATGTAAGCAGAGGACCAATTAAAGATATTGAAAAAAGTGTTAAGAAAAACAGAAGAGTTGGTTTAGGAGTTATGGGATTTGCCGATATGCTTATCCAAATGGGAGTAAGATATGACAGCGAAGCGGGCCTTAAAACTGCAGAAAATGTCATGAAATTCATAAATGAACGTGCTTACAAAGCAAGTGAAAAATTAGCACAGGAAAAAGGTGTTTTCCCGAATACAAAAATAAGTATTTATCAAAAAACAGGAGAAAAGTTAAGAAATATTCAAAGAACAACAATTGCACCAACAGGTTCAATCAGTATGCTTGCAGGAGTAAGTTCCGGAGTAGAACCAACTTTTGCAGTAACATACAGAAAAACTATGAGGGGCGGAGATGTTGCAGTTTATTTCAATACATTATTTGAAAAAATTGCAAAAGAAAGAGGATTTTATTCTGACGATTTAGTTAAGAAAGTAGATGCTAATAGAGGAACGCTTGAAGGTATGCTTGAAATTCCGGAAGATGTAAGAGAAATAATGAGGACGGCAATGGAAATATCTCCAGAATGGCACGTTAGAATGCAGGCAGCATTCCAAAAACATACTGAAAATGCAGTTTCCAAAACAATTAATATGTCTGGCTCAGCAACAGTTGAAGATGTTAGAACAGCATATATGTCCGCATGGAAAAATAAATTGAAAGGAATTACCGTTTATAGAGACGGATGCAAAGATGTTCAAGTTTTAGATTTAGGTACAACAAAACAGAAAGGACTCGCCAGAGGAGAGATTGAATCGCTTCCTGAATTAATGAATTCAAAATACATAAAACAAAAAACTCCGTGGGGAGTATTGCATCTTCATGTAGATTATGGCGAAGACGGGAAACCTAAGCAAATTTTTTCCCAGCTTGGAAAAGCAGGAGAAGTTGTTTCTGCGGATTTAGAAGCAATTTCAAGACTGATGTCACAAAACTTAAGAATGGGCGGAACAATTGAAGGATTAATTGAACAACTCGGCGGAATAGGTTCGCAAAAAATGGTTCCGACAAAAGACGGAACAATAAGTTCAATTGCCGCTGCGCTGGGTGTCGCATTGAAAAAATACGACGAGATAGAAAAGTCTCGTTTAACTGAAAAACCAGTTGATATGAAAGAAATTTCAGAAAGTATAAAAAAAACAACTAAAACAGAAGGTATCGAATTTAGCGAAAACTGTCCTGAATGCGGTTCAAAAATGGCGGCAGACAGCGGATGCTGGACTTGTACAAATCCAATCTGCGGACATTCAAAGTGCTGAAGTAAATCAAAAAGTATATAAGTAAACGAACGGAGAATAAAATGAGTTTAGACATGTTAGTAAAATTTAAAAAATTAGATGCAGCGGCAAAACTTCCTTCTTATGCCAATCCCGGAGATGCAGGAATGGATTTCTATTCAGTTGAAAATACTGTTTTAAGTCCAAACGAACGTAAAACAATTAAAACAGGAGTTGCAATGGCGATTCCTCCTGGTTATGTCGGTTTAATTTGGGATAAAAGCGGTTTAGCTTCTAAAAAAGGAATTAAAACTATGGCGGGAGTAATTGATTCCGGCTACAGGGGAGAAGTTCAGATTGTTCTGCATAATTTGAGTAATGCACCCTTTGTTGTTGAAAAAGATATGAAAATCGCTCAGATGCTCATTCAGCCGATACATCAGCCAAGATTAGAAGAAGTTGCTGAATTGGATGACACCGCAAGAGGTACAGGTGCATTCGGAAGCACTGGAAAGTAAATGTGCAGTTCTTTGTACTAAAATCCCCGGCAAGATTATTTTCGTTAATTACTAACTAAAAAGTTAATTTAAGATTAGCACCGACTCGCGATTATATTCTATTTTATCTTCTATCGTTCAAGTCCCGTATGGAGCAACCCCTTGAACTCCTTTTCTTCTGTTATTTAAATCGCTCGGTAACTGGTGCTAATCTAATCTCTGACGCTAACTTTTAATTAATTCAATATATTAGAACCAAGCATCTCTTCTTAATGTAATGTCTTTTGTTTTTGACTTAACTCCTGCTTCTATCCCTTGAAATACTGGAAGAATTTCATCAGCTGTCCCAAAAATGCTTACATGAATTGCATCTAATCCATTATAGGTATGTGCAGCAAATACGACATTTGATGCTGCCGTATAAGTATAACCTTGCCCGGCATATCTTTGTACATTTTCTCCAATTGGTTCAATTGTTGTTAATCTTAATGCTTCTGTAATTACTCCTTCTAAACTCAATTCATCGATTTTTCTCGGAGGTATATCGAAAAAAACACAAGAAACATACTGGTCTCTTTCTTTCGGTAATTTTAATCTTTCAAATCCTTCAGAAATCGATTTAACAAATTCTTCTTTTGCAACCATTTCTTTATTTACAATTGGATGAGTTTTTTCATAGAAGGTTGGTTCAAGTTTAAGCTCTTTTTTAAATGCTTCAAAACCTACTTCTCCTGTTTTTTCAGGACTGCAGGAGTAAGTTACTTTAAACAATTTTTTTGTTTTTGGATTGTATATAACCATGTCGTGAGATTCTTGTAATGTTGATAAGAAAGTCTGTTTTTTGTCAGATCTCGGTAAAGGACTTAGAGTATCCAGTATGGAGAATCCATTTGCCAGCAAAGAACGTCTATTCATTGCAAGTAGAGCTTCTCCGCCATCATCAGGAAGTTCAACATTTTCAAATTTCGCGCAAATTTGCGTTCCTTTCGAATATTTTAAATCATCATTTATTGCCATATGTTTTCATTCAGTAAATTGTCTTTATATAAAAAGATATTTATTTTTGAGGATAAATCGCTCAATATTTTGCACTCGGACTGGATTTTGGTTTTAATTACTAGCTAAAAAGCAACGCCGACTCACGATGTAATTCTGGCATATGGGAAGTCGTTCAAGCTTTGTTGTTAGGCATCCCCCTGAACTCTTATTGTGTATTTTATCAATAGCTTGGTGAATGGCATTCTTTTAATGCTAATTTTTATCTATTTCTAATTATGCCAAAATCAATAAATTTATAACTAAACCATATTTCATAATAATATGAAAAGAATAACAAAAAACATGAAGATTGAGGAAGTAATTCAAATTAATCCTTTAGCCGCTGAAATTTTAGCAGAAGAAGGGTTTCACTGTTTTGGCTGCGGAGGGGCTTCGGTTGAATCGCTGGAAGAAGGCTTGAGTGCCCACGGAAAAACAGAAGAACAGATTAAAAAGATAATTAAAAAATTGAATAATTAATTGTTAACATATTTGTTTCGTTCAAGTCTATTCAGACTTAAATCCTGCCCCAGTATGTTTGATAGTTTAGTTGCTAAGGACATATCTTTTTCCATTCTAAGATATTCTTCGTATATTGACAATCTTTTGTATAGTTCGTATATTACATTTCCTCTTGGTTCAATACATAGTGTTTTCATTTCAAGATTGTCATCTTTGGCACTCAATGCAATAGCCATTTCATCTTCGGTGTCAAATTTTTTATAAAAAGAATATAAGCCATATTCAGGCATTTGTTCTTTCATATCTTCTGCGTACTGTATTGGAAAATCGCTCATAAACTGAAGGATAATTTTATCACTTGGTTCTGGAGTTCCATATACTATAGAATAGCTTGAATCTTCATTTTTTGCCCAAACCAATATTCTTGGTACTTCTTCTTTCATCTTAGTGCTGTTTTGCGTAAATTTTGTGGTATAATTCTTTGTGACATTTTGTACATTCGTGCATAACTTTTTTTACTCTTTCGCTGTCTTGGTATTGGCTTATTTTGAAGTTTGGAATTCCCACTATGTTTTTATTGCAGTAATTGCAACTATAACCAACGTAAATATGACCGAATAATGGAATAGTTGCAACATATATATCATATCCTCTTCCTGAATTTACATTTATTTTAGGTATATCTAGTATTTTTTTTAATGATTCAACATCATCGAATAGTTTGCCAACTGTATGCTCTTCTGTTTTCCACTTTGCTCGCTGGTATTCAAGCATTGTTTCAATGTTTTGTGTATGTGGCATGAGGTTTTGACTTCTAACTGCTTTATAAAGATATGGGAAGATTTTTACTAAGTTTAATTTAAAGTTAGCACCAATTATCGAGGCTTAGATTGTTGCATGGTGAGCTGAGTTGAGGGGGTTGTCCCTTACGGGGCTTCAACGACATGTGATTGTTGTATCATTAAAAGCCGAGTCGGTGCTAACTTTTTTAGTTAGTTATTAAACGAGGAAAATCCGGCATAAGACGGCAGCGAGGGTTTACTACGTCAATACAAAGTAACATTTAAAAGCAGAATATCTCTTTATTCCATTATGAAGGTGTATCTAGGTTCTGATCATGCGGGATTCAAGCTAAAAGAGGCAATAAAACCTTTCTTGAATAGTTTAGGTGTTGATTTTGAAGATTTGGGAGCACACAAATTAGCTCCTAATGATGATTATCCGAACTATGCATTCAAAGTTGCTGAAAAAACAGCAAAAAATAAATCATTTGGAATATTATTCTGCGGTTCTAGTCATGGCGTTTGCATTGCGGCAAACAAAGTTAAAGGAATAAGGGCAGTTGCAGTTAGTGATGTTAAATGCGCAATAATGACAAGAGAACATAATAATGCGAATATTTTATGTTTATCTGGATGGAATATTTCAAAGAATTTATCTGAGAAGATAATTAAAGCATTTTTATTTACAATGTTTACAAACGAAAAAAGACATAAACGAAGAATTAATTTAATTACAAAATACGAAAAATAACTTAGTTAAAATAAACAAATTTCGAACTTAGAAAAAATCACAGGCAAGATTTTAATTTAATAACTACAAACAAAAAATGAACAAAACAGAAATAATTCCCTCTATTATAGCAAATAATCAAAAAGAATTAGATAAAATATTTGACAAAGTAAGAATTGCTCCGACTTTACATTTAGATGTGATGGACGGACTTTATGTTCCAGAAAAATCTTTAGCGTTTGACTTTAAATTAATAAGACACAATTATGAAGCGCATTTAATGACGAGGCAGCCGGAAATATTTATCAGAAAACATAATTCTGAGATTAAAACATTTATTATTCATCCTGAAGCCATCCATAATGTTGATGCGTTGATTGATTTTGTGCATTCAGTTCGCTGCAGAATATTTTTAGCATTAAAACCTTCGGTTCCTGTTTCTGCGATTAGAAAATATTTGAGAAAAATTGACGGGGTTTTAGTGATGACAGTACAGCCTGGAAAATATGGTGCGCCGTTTATCAGAGGGATGATCGGCAAGATAAGACAATTACGAGGGAATAGAAAATTAGTTATTGAAGTCGATGGTTCAGTCAATGATAAAACCATTGGTCTATTGAAACAATCCGGTGTTGTTCGCTTTTCTGTAGGTTCTTATATACAAAAAAGTAAAGATGTGAAGAAAGCGATAGAAACGTTAGAAACGGCTTAGAACGAAGCGGAGACGAGTTCAATGTGCCGAAAAGTAGTTAAATATCCTCTATTTGTTATCATCATATGGGCGATATAGTTCAAGTGATTGGGTCGTTTTCTGGACCATCGGGAAGAAATTTAGAAGGGACCCTTGATATTCTGAGAAAGGAATGTATCAGACATTTTTGTACTATATTAGACGACCATTCTGAGGTGGAAGTGTTCTACGGACCATATGATTTTATTAACATGAAAGAGATAAGGGATTTTGTAAGAAACTATCCTTCTTATAGAGACCAAGCAAATAGAGTTGCTGAGTCTGAAGTTTCAGCACATTGAATTGAGTTTAACACAGATTAGACTCAATTAAATTTTAGTGGCAGTAGTTCTATCGAGCGAACAAAGTGAGTAATGAAGAACAAGTATCGAGGAGACAATTTTAATTCATCGTTAGTGGGAGGAAGGTGGCGTTTGAGAAGTATTTAAATAGTGGTTTACCACTTATATAATATAAAAAAAGGTACCAAATGAAAATATTCGGAAAAACATTAAAAGAATACATTTGGCCGATTAAGTATTACATTATCGGTGCGGTTTTAGTGGTAATATCACAATACTATGTGGCTGTTCCTTTAAGTGATCGGTTTC
>JBBSYT010000090.1:0-15256 GCA_038045085.1 Nanobdellota archaeon | reverse complement strand
ATTGTTGAAATCCCCTGCTGCCAAATCTCTTACGAAATCTCTGTCGGGAGTATTAATTTCTTTTAACAAAACGTATTCACTCTCTGATTTTTCATAAACTTTGATGTTAATTTCATAATCTCCAATAACAACCTCTTCTATTTTATCATTGTTAAAATCAGCAGCTAAAACAATATAAGTATTGCTGTCTCCATTAATCGGAGTCTTTTCGTAGTTATTTCCTTTATTTAAAAATAAGAAATTCTGTTTTTTGTTATTTCCCTGCAAAATATCAATTTTTCCGTCTTTGTCTGAGTCAAACAAAGCAATTGAATACGTGTTTGGTTCTCCAATAAGTTCTGTGTTCAGCACAAAGTTTCTTTCTCCTTCGTTCAAATAAACTCTTGTTTGTCTTCTATCTATTCCAAATACAATGTCGGTTCTTCCATCATTATTCATATCTGCCGTTTTTACAGATTTGACTGGCGAGTCAGATATCATTCCCGGAAGTTTGACTTTGTCAAATCCTTCTTTTCCATCATTAAAATAAATGTAATTCTCTTTGAATTGAGTTCCAATGATAAAATCCTCATAACCATCTTTATCGAAGTCAGCAACAGCAATATCGTTTACTAATGTTTTATCTAGTTCTTTCAAAAGAGAGAATGTTCCGTCTCCATTATTTTTCAATAAAACAATTGGCTGCTGGTTATTTCCTAATACGAGGTCTTTATTTCCATCTTTATTAATATCAATAAAAGTAATTTCTTGGGTGTTGTATTTTTTATCTATTAATTGAGTTCTTGTAAATGTTCCGTCTTTGTTATTCATGAACAAATCAGAATAACTTCCAAATACTCCTGCGGCTATATCATCAAAACCATCTTTGTTTACATCATAAACTGCAACAGAATATATTCTTGCATTTTCCAAGTCCATTGCGTTTGAGAAGTCAATTAGTTTAACAACGGCTTTGGGTTGTTCAGCAACAGGTCCTTTTATTTGTTCATTTGCTGCCGTATTTATCTGCTGACATGAAATAAGCAGTAACGTCAATGTTAATATTGTTATAACCTCTTTTTTCACGTCTATGGCCTCTAGAAACCTATATGCTGCCTGCCTATATATACCTTATTATGGCATTATTGACCAAAATCATTATATATTTCATTACTTTTACATAGTTAAAATGGCAGGGGTGCAGTTTTATCCGATAGATGTAAGAATGCGCACCATAGGTCAACGTCCAGTTATAACGCTTTATGGACGAACAGTTTCTGGAGAAAGAATTGCGGTAACCGATTCTAATTATTTCCCATATTTCTATGTCGTTCCAAAACAAGGGGTAGAGACTATTGAGCAAGATTTATTGAAGATTAGGGTTAAGGTGAACGATGAAATCCATTCAATTATTAAAGTTGAAAAGAAAAAAGTAAAAATTTTTGAAAATGAAAAAAATGTTTTAAAATGTTATGTCAATAGTGCTTTTGGTTCTTCTTATTTATTTGATGAAATAAGAAAGTTGAATATTTCAGGAATTTATGAAAATGATATTCCGTTAATTACAAGTTATATGATTGACAGAAGATTAGTTCCATGCACTTTAACTGACGTTGAAGGAGAAATAACAAACCCATCTTCGAAACTTCCCGTAATGAGGGCGGATTTATTAGTTCAGGGAGATGAGCAGATAATTAACCCAAAAGTACTTGCTTTTGATATTGAAATATATTCTCCAAAAGAAAAATCAGCATCTTCTGAATCTGACCAAGTCTTAATGATTTCATTTTATTCTGATAATTATAAAAAAACAATTTTGTGGAAAGAGTTCAAAACAGACGATAAATCAATTGAATTCGTAAAGAATGAATTTGAATTATTAACTGCATTTAAGAGGGTAATTGATGAGTTTCAACCAGACATCATTACTGGTTATGCCTCGGATATTTATTCCTTTCCTTATCTTAAAAAAAGAGCCGAGAAATATGGATTGAAGTTTGATATTGGAGTTGACAGAACTATTGCAGATATCTCGAACTCCGAAACTTCAATAAAAGGAATTGCTCACGTTGATGTTTACAAATTTATTTCAAAAATAATGGCTTCAAAACTTGAATCTGACACATTTAGATTGGAAGATGTTGCTCTTGAATTAACTGGGGAAGGTAAAAAACAGATTGATATAGGACAATTGCCCGAAGTATGGGATGAATCTGGAGATTTATCCCCATTTTGTGATTATAATATGAATGATGCTTACTTGACGTACAAAATATTTGGAAAAATGTTTCCTTTTTTGATTGAATATGTAAAACTTACAAATCTTGATATCTTTGACGTTTCGCGAGGTAATTTTTCCCAGTTTACCGAGGCATTTTTGGTAAAAGAATCTAAATTTTCAAATGAGTTAATTCCTGGAAAGCCAACTCATTATGAAAACAAAGAAACATTACATTCCTTTCCGGTTATAGAGCCAGAACAAGGAGTTTACAATAATATTGCGGTATTTGATTTTAAATCATTGCATCCGTCAATAATTGCAACGCACAATATTTCGGTTGGAACTTTAAAATGCAGTTGTTGCACTGAAAATGTTCCCGGAGAAGAAATTCATTTCTGTTCTAAGAACGCAGGATTCATTCCAAAACTTACTGGAAATTTAATTGACAGAAAAGAAAGAATTTTGGAAATTCTTAAGACCGGAGATAAAACGTTTGAACAACAAACGCAGTTAACTGCGCGTTATGATGCAATAACTTCAATTGCCGGATCGATTTATGGTGTTTTTAGTCTGCCTTATTCTAGGTGGTATAACCTTGAATGTTCTAAGTCAATTGCTTCATATGGACGATATTATTTGAATTATGTGGTTGACAAAGCAAAAGACGAAAAGTTTGATGTTCTTTATGCTGATGATGATTTAATATTTTTTAGACTTGGAAGTAAAAAGCCGGAACAAGCTCGTAAGTTTTTAGATGAGTTAAACGCTTCTTTGCCTGAAAAAATGAATTTAGAGCATGAAGGATTGTATCCCCGAGGAATGTTTGTTGCTTCCAAAACGGGAAAAGAAACAAGAAGGAGATATGCTCTGTTATCTGATAATGGAGTTTTGAAAGTCAGAGGATTAGAATCTTCTAAAAGAAATTTCAGCACCATTGCTCGTGAAACTCAAGAGAAAGTTTTAGATTTAATTTTGAAAGAGAGAAAATTAAGGAAGGCTTTGGAATATGTTCAAACTGTTATTTCCGATGTCGAAGAAAATAAGATTCCACTTAGAAAAATGATGATTTACACTCAATTAGCTCGAGAAATTTCAAGCTATGAAACTATTGCGCCTCATGTTGCAGTTGCACAAAAAATGCAAAAGCAAGGGTTTAACGTCATTCCTGGCTCAATAATTCGCTATATTGTTGGGAAAGGAGAAGGTTCAATTGCAGAAAACTCTCAATTGCCTAATGAAGTTAAAGAGTATAACGCCGATTATTATGTTGAACATCAAATAATTCCTTCGGTTGAGAAAATATTCGAAGCGGCAGGTGTTAATTTCAGAAATGCACTGGATGAAAAAGAACAGTCAAGTTTAAGTGAATTTATTTAGTCATTTCTTACATTATTTGCTGTGTTTATTGCAATTTCTGAATAACGAGATTGCCTTTCCATATCGTCGCTTATTTTATCACAAATGGTTATATCTAAATCTATGTGGGTGCAAAAATCTCCTAAACAATCATCTCTTTTTTCTCCATTAAGAGTTTCACAAATTGAAACATCTTTATTTGTCATCGCTCTGTCCCTTATACAATCTTTTAATTCGCTTCCTGCTCCAGAACAAAAAGACATTTCTTGTTTGAAGAATGTCAAGCAGTTTATGTTATTTTTACACAGAGAAACATCTCTATTCTTGAATGCTAAACACGTATTCTTGTCTGCTTCATTCGTTGGAAATTTATTGCAGTATTCTTCTTTTATATCATTCGATCTATCCCACCAATGCAAGTTGCTAACGAACGTAAAATAACACTGCAATCTTTCGTTTTTATCATAGTCTATTTCATCGCAAATATTGATGTTATTGCTTATTACGGCAGTTTGGTAATAACAAACATGTTTCTGTGCAAGGTTCTGTATTTTTTTACAGTAAGAAGTATCAGCACTTGCTACTGCAAAACAAATATCTTTGTTAGCTTGATCTTCTTCGTCTCCCGGATCTGCTTCAATATTGCCACAAATTTTTGGGTCATCATTGACAACAGCCAAACAGAACCATTTTTCTCCCAGACTTAATCTTTCTGTTAATGGAAGTTTGTTACAGATTGTTATGGATGGATTTTCTGGTGCTTTAACTTCTTCAGCAACTGGTAGTTGTTCTGCATTATTTATTTGCTCAGCCACGACAAGTGTTTCTGCTTTTTGTTGTTCTTTAACAGGTTCTTTTATTTGTGCAGTACAACCTATCAAAATCATAAGAACAAGAATAAACACAATTCTTTTCATTTTAGTAGTTATGATGCTTTCTTTTTATAAAGATATCAGTTTTAAAAGAACAATCAAGCTTGAGTGAGTTTATTTAATCTTCTACATCAACTAACGATTCGAGATTAATTACGTGGCCAGTTGTGATATCGATTACACGTAACTCTGGTTCGCCTTTTTCTATTCTTATCTCATTTATTTTCATTATAAAATCCCGACGTTCTTCAGGGGTTATCTCTCGTTTTTCTCGCGGTACTCTTTGTCGTTCTATTAATGATGCGGATATTCTGGTTGCTCTAATCGGAATATAACCTTTTTTTGTTAAATAATTTTGAGCTTCTTGTCTTAGGTTATGTTTTTTATGAGATGTAAGAAAGCTATAGAAATTAGGATCGCTTACTTTCAGTTTTCCACTTTTGAATTTATCTAGATTGGCATCAATATATTCTATCCAATTTGCGTATTCTTTGTAGGGAATGTTTGCTTTATGCGCGGCATTTTCTGTTGATTTAGTCTGTTTATGTCCTTTTTCATGTTCGTAGTTTCCTTTCTAACAAATAACGGCTATATAAAACTAACCCCATAACCTTTATAAATCACTATTCAAGCCTTTATTTCATGGCTATAGGTAAGTATGATTTTAAGGCTGTAGAGGAAGAAATCCTTGATTTTTGGGATAAAAACAAGGTTTATGATAAAGTCAAATCTAAAGGAAAAGGTAAGCAATTCTATTTCTTAGATGGTCCTCCTTACACTTCAGGAAAAATTCATTTAGGTCATGCTTGGAATAAAGCATTAAAGGATTCTGTTTTGAGATATAAACGAATGAATGGATTGAATGTTTGGGACAGAGCAGGTTATGACATGCATGGTTTGCCAACCGAACATGCAACTGAAAAGAAATTAGGAATCAAAGGCAAAGAAGAAATTGAAAAATATGGTGTTGATAAATTCATAGAGGAATGCAGAAAACTATGCATTCATTACAAAAATGAAATGGACAAAGACTTCTCAAGAATGGGAGTCTGGATGGATTTCAAGAATGCTTATCAGCCAATTACTCCCGAATATATTGAAGGAGAATGGTGGTTAATTAAAAAAGCTCACGAAAACAAAAGATTGTATGAAGGATTAAGAACAGTAACTTGGTGTGCTCATGATGCAACTGCATTAGCAAAACACGAATTGGAATATAAAAACGTAACAGACAAATCTATCTATTTAAAATTCAAATTAACAGGAACATCGAACGAATACTTGATATTGTGGACAACGACGCCTTGGACAATTCCGTTTAATTTGGCAGTTATGGTCAATCCAGATGTAGATTATGTTAAAGCAAAAGTTGATGATGAAATCTGGATTGTTGCAAAAGCTTTGACAGCATTCATTCCTGCTGTCGCTGGGAAGAAATTTCATATTATAGAAGAATTTAAAGGAGAAAAATTAGAGGGATTAAAATATGAACATCCATTGAGGGGTGAAATAAGAGAATTTAATGAAATTAAAGCTCCAAAATTACACACTGTTTTACTATCTAAAGAGTACGTCGATGTTTCAGGAGGTTCTGGATTGGTTCATTGCGCGCCAGGTTGCGGTCCTGAAGATTATGAAGTTGGACACAAGAACGGACTTCCAGCTTTTAACGAATTGGATGAGAATGGCAAATTTAAAAGTTCAATGGGAAAATATGCAGGAATGAAAGCTAAAATTGATGATTCTAAATTTACTGAAGAACTCGATAATAAAGGAGTTTTAATTGCAACAAGTCCGGTTGAACATGAATATCCTCATTGTTGGAGATGTAAAAAACCAGTTGTTTTCAGAACTACAAAACAATGGTTTTTCAAAATTGAAGATTTGAAAGAAAATATGAGGGAGTTAAACAAATCAATATATTGGGTTCCAGATTATGCAGGTTCAAAGCAGTTTGACTCTTGGCTGTCTAATTTAAGAGACAATTCAATCACAAGGCAAAGATACTGGGGAACTCCTGTTCCTATTTGGAAATGTTCAAGCTGTGATAATTATGAAGTAATTGGTTCAAGAGAAGAATTAAAGAAGAAAACAGGCAAACTTCCCGATGATTTGCACAAACCTTCAGTAGATAATTTAGTAATTAAATGCAACTGCGGAAAAGAAATGAGGAGAATCCCAGATGTTCTTGATGTATGGATTGATTCTGCAACCGCTTCGTGGAATTGTTTGAATTATCCTGGAAGTGAAAAATTATTCAAGAAAATGTTCCCTCCAGATTTTATTTTGGAAGGAATTGACCAAGTTAGAGGATGGTTTAACATATTGTTTGTTTCATCTATGATTGCAATGGACAAGCCGGCATACAAGTCTGTTTACATGCACGGATTTATCAATCAAGCTGGAGAAAAAATGAGTAAAAGCATAGGGAATGCAACTTCTCCTCAAGAAATCATAGATCAGTATGGTGCAGATACTATGAGATATTACTTAATTGGCGCAGCTAATCCTGGGTTTGATTTGAATTATAATTCAGACGACATGAAAGTTTCATACAGAAATCTTGGAGTCTTATGGAATCTCCATAAGATGTTAATTGATTTAAGCACAACAGTTGGAAAAACTCCGGAAAAGATTAAATCTCCAAAATTAGATTTAGAAGAAAAATATATTTTATCTAAGCTTAATTCAACTTTAAAGAATGTTACAAAATCGTTTGAAGAATACAGATTAAATGAAGTTCCTCATTATGTTGAAGAATTGTTTTTAGAGCTTTCGAGAACTTATATTCAACTAACGAGAGAAAAATCGGCTGTTGGTTCTGAAAAAGAAAAAGAAGCAGTACTTTACACCATTAATGAAGTTTTAATGAATGTTTTAAAGATGTTTTCCCCGATTGTTCCTTTTTTAACTGAAAAAATATATTTGAATTTGAAAGATGCGTTTAAATTAAAAGAAACTTCTATTCATTCGTTTGACTGGCCTAAATTTGATCCAAAACTAATAGATATTGAATTGGAGACGAGTATGGGTCATGCAAAATATGCAATTCAATCAATATTAGGCTCTAGGGAGAAGATTAAAAGAGGAGTTAAGTGGCCGGTTTCTGAAGTTGTTTTAGTTACCGCTAAAGAGGATGTTTTGAAAGCATTGAAGAAAACTCAGGATTTAATTGCCTCACAAACAAATATTAAAAAATTAACAATTTCCGATTCATTCGTTCATGTAAAATTATCATTAAAGCCCGATTTTTCAAAATTAGGACCAGCTTTTGGTAAAAAAGCAACAAGTGTTTTAGCTAAACTAATTATGATGCCGGCCTTGAATGATAAAATACAGAAGGAAGGAAAAGCTTCCATTATTGTTGATTCGGAAAAATTCGAATTGAAAAAGGAGCATTTCACTGTTGAACACTCATTGCCTGCTAATTGGGTTTCTTCAGAATTTCCATCTGGAACTTGCTATTTGAACGCTGAAACGAACAAAGATCTTGAAGCAGAAGGGTTCGCAAGGGAAGTTATGAGAAAAGTCCAAACTTTAAGAAAAGACTCTGGTTTGCAAAGAATTGATGAGATTAATTTGTTTATTGAAGTGAATGACACAACAGCCAAGGAACTAGTTCCATTCAAAACAATGATTTCAGAAAGATGCGGAGCTAAATCATTGAAGTTTTCAGGCAAAGGAAAGTACGAATTAGCTGATAAAATTAAAGATAGAGAGATTAAACTTAGTTTTGATAAGGTTTAAGTTCTTAATAGTTGTCGCGCCCATCTCGGATTATTTTCGTTAATTACTAACTAAAAAGATTGACTTTTATATCAAACCTTATTCCAAGAATACTTTAAAGCTTGTCCATTGAGTTACTTTTTCTATTGGGATACTGTATGTTTTTTCTTCTCCTGGAGCAACATTTTCAATTATTTGCATGCCCTCATCAGCAACAACTTGAGCATAATAAACTTTAGCAGTTACTTTTACTGAACCAGTTCCATTTCCTACATTTTTAACAACTCCCTTAACAACTGGTGGGTTTCTTGTCGCTACTTCCTGCATTAATTTGAATTTAGATGGTAAAGTTATGGTTATAGTTGGCGATGAATTAGTTCTTTCCACAGTATTCCCATTTGACTGAGGAACTTCATTTATAGGAACAACTTTAGCACAAGCTGCGAGAAGAATCAATACTGCAAATAACATCCACACCCTTTTCATGAATATATTCAGTCGTTCTTGTTTAAATATTTATCTGTTTTTTATTCTATCAAAGTTTAAGCGAAAGCTATATAAAACGAGCAATGCTTAATGGTTATATGATAAAAGACACTCCATTATCTGAAATAAGCTTAAGAAGATATGAAAAGCCATCTAAACTTAGCGATAGGGAATTAGTTAAGAAATTCTGTCTGAGTATTGGTTTATTGCAACCAGGAGATTCGAGAGATGTTATTGTTGACATCATGGAAGTTATGCTTAGGGCAAAACAAGAAAAGAAACACTTGAGTTCTGAAGAACTGACTAGCAGAGTTTTAGATTCAAGAAAAAAATATAAACTGCCATTAAATGGGGTTGCCAATTCTAATGTTAGAAGACAATTAAGAAGATTGAGAGATTTGTTTTTAGCAGAAAAAATTAAAAATTCATATAGAATAACAGAACATGATGCTTTGCATACTTCTTTTACTGAACGAACAGAGAAATTTCTTTTGTTGTCAATTCTTGAACGAGTTAAAGAATATGCTAAAGCTTTAGATGAGAGATATAAATGAAAACTCAAATATTATTGATTCACGGCGGAGAAACTTTTAAAAATCAAAAAGACTACATTCATTATCTTAAAACAAGAAAAATATCCATTAATAAATACAACTCATGGTCTGGCGAATATCTAGAGAAAAGCCTAGGCAAAAAGTTTGAAATTATACAACCGAGAATGCCATTACAGGAAAATGCAAAATATTCTGATTGGAAATTATATTTTGAAAGATTTATTCCACATTTGAGAAATAAGATTATTTTTATTGGGAATTCCTTGGGTAGTATTTTCCTCGCAAAATATCTGTCAGAACATAAATTTCCTAAGAAAATACGTTCTATTTACTTAGTTTGTGCTCCCTTCGATAATACAAGTGAAGAAGAAGATTTAGTTGGTGGATTCAAACTTAAATCGGACTTATCTTTGCTTGAGAAGAACACAAAGAATCTTGTATTGATGTTTTCAAAAGATGACAATGTTGTTCCAGTTTCTCATGCTGAAATATATAGAAAAAAATTAAATAACGCAAGAATAATGATTTACAAAGGCAAAAACGGCCATTTTAGAATTTCTAAATTTCCGGAACTTGTTAAAATGATTAAAGAAGATGTATATAGAAAATGATATATGAACCAGCCGAAGACAGTTATCTTCTTTCTGAGTTTGTGACGAAATTGGCTTTTGGCAAAGTTTTAGATATTGGGACGGGTTCTGGAATACAAGCTATTGAAGCATTAAAATTGAAGAAAGTCAAAAGTGTAGTTGCTGCCGATATTTCTAACGAAGTTGTTAATAATTTTAAAAATAAAATAAAAAATTCAAGTAAAAAATTAAAAATCATTAAAAGTGATTTATTTTCAAATATTAAAGAAAGATTTGACACAATTATCTTTAATCCGCCTTATTTGCCACGGGATAAAAGAGAACCTATTGATTCTCAACTAGCAACAACTGGCGGAAAACATGGATATGAAACTTTGCAAAAGTTCATTATCGATTTAAACGATCATTTAACAAAAAATGGATTTGCTTTGATTGTTTTTTCTTCTTTGACTAATAAAGAGAAAGTTGATGAATTTATAATTACCTCCGGATTTACTTTTGACTTATTGAAAGAAGAAAAAGTAAGTTTTGAAACACTTTATTGTTATAAGATAAATAGAAACTGGTTACTGACTGAATTATTCAATAAAAATATAACGAATGTTCACGAATTAATGGAAGGACATAGAGGGATCGTTTTTACCGGAATTTATCGCAATAAAAAAGTTGCAATTAAATCTCAAAGATTGGATGTGAAAATATCAACTATTGATCGGGAGGCGAATGTAATTTCTAAACTGAATAAGTATAAACTTGCCCCTAAATTAATTTTAAAAGGACGTAATTATTTTGTTTATGAATTTGCCGAGGGAGAATTGAGTATAGACTATTTAAAACATATTTCAAAATCAGAAACTAAGAAATTATTTTTAGAGGTCTTGAGACAGTGCAGAGTTTTAGATAAGATTCACATAACGAAAGAAGAAATGACTAATCCTTACAAACATATTATTATTGACAAAAAAGTTGTTTTGATTGATTTCGAAAGAGCTCATTATGACACATATCCGGCAAATGTAACTCAATTTTGTCAGTATATCATGAAACATAAGGATATTTTTAAAGTTAATAATGAGAAACTAATCGAATTAACTAAGCAATATAAGTCAAAACAAACTGAAGAAAATTATACTAAAATAAAGAAATTAATACTTACTCTTTAACCAGTTCCAGAATCTTTCAAATATGTTTTCTCCTTTGATGACACATTTTTGGGTTAAACATTTATTTTCTTTTTCGCAATCTATGTCTTTGTTGCAGCACCCTTGTTTTTTGATGTATGTGCAGCTTCCTTCCGTGTAGTAATCACTTGTGCATGAATTATAATCCTCACATTTTGGAATGCAGGTATGTCCCGTTGCAAATTGACTTGGAGGACAAGCAATCCATTCACATACATTATTGACGCAGCTTTGCTGGTTAACACAGTCATTGTTTGTTTTACAAATTATTCCTGGGCATTCTACTGCTGCCATTGTTTTATCATAATATATTGTGTTTGAAGGCCAGCTCAGAGTTATGATATATTTTCCTTTTGTGAATACATTATTTGTTGTTCTGAATCTTAGCCAGCTTTTAGACAATAAATCATTATCTGTGTAGTTTTCAGCTAGCTTGTAATTATCTTTAGATACCCATTCTCCTATTAATTGAGTTTTGAATTCGCTATTGGAGGTATTAATTTTTATATCTGAAAATTTCACTAGTCCTCCTTCGTGAGTTATGTCTAAAATAATTGTTCCGTTTTCTGTGCAGTTTGTTTTTTTAATTTGGAAGATAACCCCCGGTTCTGGGAAATAGCTGGCACTGACCGAAACCATCATCAATAGAATCATTAGACCTAAAACCCCACGCTTCATGGGATTAACTATGTATTAAGTTGTTTAAATACATTACTAACAGATATGTTCCCAAAGCTATATTAATAAGGTTAATTTTCCCGCTTTGATGAAAGCTTACCAATTTGGACAGAAATGGAAAAAACGTATTGCGCATTGTATTTATGTTCCTTATATGAATTTTGTTGTTGGATTTAAAGATTACAGGAGGAGAAAGGGGGTGATTGTTCCAGATCCTGTTACTATTAAGTATGCAAGAACATTTGCTAAATCTGAGAATGAGTTCGATATAACTCCCGACCAGCTTAGCGCAATGAAATATGTTGCCGGTGCGGTGAATCCTGTTACGTGTATGCTCGAAGTCAGACTAGATCAGGATTTTGATATGTCGAAAGAATCTCTGCTTGGTGTTTTAACTGGAGAACATCTGCAGGAAAGATTAGTAAGAAAGATTTGGAGAACAATTAACGGAATACCTAAGAAGTTTAATTACGACACAAGAAAGAGTGATTTGTATAAGATTTAATCTATTCTACGTATTTTAAGAAAACCTTTTCTTCAAGTTCCTGGATTTCTTTTAGTGTAGTTCTATCATCGTTATTAGAATTAACTTCTCGCATTACTCTTTCGAGTGTTTCTTTTCTCGGAGAGCATGACTTGTCTCCTTCAAAACTATAGTATAAATCTTTTTTATGTACTTTTACTGTTCCGTCGTAAACGCACGCAATTCTTGCTAATCTGAAGTTTTGATAATCTATGCTATCTTTGTTTACTGCGGGGTAATGTCCTGGCTTAGTTAATGCACATCCTTCTAATGCGATGCTCAATGCTAACAAATATGGTTTTATATTCATTTTAAATTGAATCTGTTCTTAGTGTTTTTAATAACCTAATCATATCTCGTGTCTCTTTTAAATCTTCGGCTTCCATCGGGTCTCTGCTGTCTTCAAATAATAATGCGTCTGCTTCAAGTTTAGAAAGTCTTATTCCTTTCGGTCTTGCATCTTCCTTTCTTGGCCAAGATGATTGATATTCTGGTTCGTATGTCATTCTTTTGTTAATCCCCTTTTTTCTAATTCTTCTTGTGGTATTTGTGAATATATCTCTGCAATTCTTTCTTTTGGTATTTCAACTTTTTTTCTAAAATCCAATCCCTTTATTTCTTGCTTTATTATCTTGTAAATTAAACCAGATTCTTCTCTTGAATAATCTACGATTCTTCCAACGAGATTATGCGGTAATTCATCAAAGAACGGAATTGTAACAGAAGACGGGCTTTCGGCAGATTCAAGAGTGATTAATGTAAGTCTCGGACTAAGTATATCAACTTCTTTTACTAAACCACATTCATATTGATTTGTCATTTTTAGTTTTTCCTAGTTATTCTTTTTTAACCTTTATCTTTGTGAGAGCGCCAAGACTGGCTTTTTAGTTTCTTTCGGTCTTTCTTGTAATATTCCAGTAAAGTTTTTCCATGCGGTTTTTCCATAAATTCCGCATTTTAAAAGCTCCTGAGCCGATATTGGTGTAATCTTAAATGCATCTTCAAGAGTAATAAGTAGTGAGTCGTCTCCTTGTGTCGAAAGTGCAAAGAAAACTTCTTTGTTTCTAATTGCATAGTATTCTCTTGCTAGCGTGTTTAGTTTTCTAAATTCTTTTTCGCACAATATCATTGAATAATTGAAAACTTGATGCCCTGAGCCCATTCCTCTTATTAGTCCAAGCAGATATTGCGGTTTAGATATCATCTCGCTGTATGGACTAAGATCTTCTACTAGTTTTCTGCATTCATGACATATTATCATTTTTATCTTTCCGTCTAACACTTTCTTCGTCCAGAACACCTAATTTAAATTAAAAATAAAACTTACTCCTTCTTAACCTTCTTCTTCGTCTTTTTAATTTCTTTCTCTAAGTCTAATTCATCAAGCAATTCTTTGTATCTGTTTCTGATTGTAACTTCTGTTACTCCAGCTACATCTGCAACTTCTCTTTGAGTTCTCTTTTCGCCATGTATCAAAGCAGCGACGTACAATGCGGCGGCAGCGATTCCTGTTGGACCTCTGCCAGAAGTCAATTCTTGCTTTTGAGCAATGTCAAGTATCTCAACTGCGTGTGATTGCGCTTCTGGTGATAACTTTAATGAAGAAGCAAAACGTGCAATGTAATCTGATGGATTAGATGGCAATATTTTGATTCCAAGTTCACGAGTAATAAATCTGTATGTTCTTCCGATTTCTTTCTTCTCAATTCCAGAAGCTTCAGAAAGTTCATCCAATGTTCTAGGAACGTCATGTCTTCTGCATGCCGCATATAATGAACCAGCAACGACAGATTCCATTGATCTTCCTCTAACTAATCCTCTTTGAACTGCTAATGTGTAAATTCTTGCTGATTCTTCTTCTACCATCTTTGGTAATTTCAAATATGAAGAAACTCTTTTCAATTCAGCTAATGCTAATTTAAGATTTCTTTCAATAGCTGTAGAAATTCTATACTGCCATTTTCTTAGTCTAAAGAATTTGTTTCTATCCTTTGAACCTAATTGGAATAAATCTGTTTTCTGACCAACTTCTGTACCCAATCCTTGGTCGTACTGAGTATAAGTCATAGGAGCCCCAGCTCTTCTCTTGGATTCTCCGCCTTCAGAATCGAATTCTCTCCATTCTTGAGAGAAATCAATCATTTTTTCTTCTAGAACCAGTCCGCAGTCTCTGCAGATTACTTCCCCCTTGTCCCTGTTTGCGAAGAGATTTTCTCCTCCGCATTCCGGACATTTCTTCAATTGCGTACTCATTTTTTCTCCTAGTGTGTATACTGTGCTATTGTTTCAAGATTTCTTGCTTTTGCATGATCTTGTTTTTTTTCAGGCCTTACTTTTGTTTCCGGATGAATCATGCTGTAAGCGTATTGTATTACGCCCCTAAGTCCATGTTCACCTTTCGCAATATAGCATAGGTTACTGATGTGGTCTAACGTCCCCATTTTTGTACCCCCCAAATGACAACTCTTATAAGTCTATCTGTTGAAGTTATATATAAAGCTTTTGGTTTATTTTCAATTAGATTTGAGTTGGTGCTACTCTTCTTAGTTTGTAATTAAATGAAAAATATCCGGCCTGGGTTTTTGACTAAGTTCGAATTGAGCTTAGCTCTCTGGCAAAATTCTTGTATTAATACTTTCAGAATAAGGAAACGTATATCGCAAAAATAAGAGCGCCGTCACCCGGATTTGAACCGAGAAGTCCTTGTGGAAATCGGTAGCTTGACGAATATTCAAATTAGTTTATTTATCTCATCTTTTATTGCTTTAAGAATTTCTGGTTTAACAGACCCGACTTTTATTCTAATTAGCGACTTATGTGCAACAAATGGTTTGTCGGCACGTATTCGGCTAGTTACCAAGAGTTTTCCATCTGAAAGATTTTTTTCTGTTATCATAATTGAATGCGGAACATTTCTTAATACTGATGTAATCGGGACAAGTATTACATCTTCGTTTGTGTTGTTTGATTCGTCATTGGATATGACGATAGCCGGACGCACCTTAGTCGTGGATTGATTACTAAATGGAACGGGTAGAATAACTATGTCGCATTGTTTTATGTTCATTGTTTAAGATATTCGTTCCATAT
>JBBSYT010000089.1:0-2040 GCA_038045085.1 Nanobdellota archaeon | reverse complement strand
AGCAAAGAATCTGTGCACAATTAAATCATATATTTTTGCTTCCCTGTCTTCCAATCTTTTTGGAGGAATTCCTGTTGGATGTATTGCTGGATGGGCTGGATCTGTTTTTTCTCCTTGCTTTGGAATTAATTTTCCAGATAAAACAGTCTTCGCTAATGCGGCATAAGCTTGATTTTTTGCTAATTCCTGCAATATGTTTTTCAAATTTAATTCTTTTGGTAATTGTTGAGACGATGTTCTCGGATATGATATGTACCCTTCAGTATATAGTGTTTGAGCGCATTCAAGAGTATTTTTTGGACTTATTCCTAATGTTTTGTAAGATTCCATTTGCAATGAAGTTAAATCAAATGGAACTGGAGGGTCTTGCTTAAATCTGGTCTTTGTTATATCTTTAACAACTGCTTTCTTTCCTTTGCAAGTATCGTATATTTTTTGTGCTTCATCTTTTTCCCAGAATTTGTCTGTTTTATGATTAGCAATTATATCTGAATTCTTTGCTTTTCCATGCAGTTCAATCTGCCAGTACGGAACAGGAATAAATTTTTTAATTTCTTCCTCTTTATCGACTAATATCTTTAAGGCAGGACCTTGAACTCTTCCAATTGAAATAATTTTGAATTGTCCGGCATTTTTTATTGCGATGCTTAATGCTCTTGAGTAATTAATACCATACATCCAATCAAGAAAATGTCTTGTTTCTCCTGCATTTGCCAGACCCCAGTCTAAAGTTTTGGCTTTAGTTTCATATGATTTAACTAAGTCAGGTTTTGTTAAGGTAGAGAATTTCATACGATTAGCATCTTTTTGCTTGCAAATGTATTTAACAACATTTAATCCGATGGTCTCACCTTCAATATCTAGGTCAGTACAGACAGTAAATTCATTCGCATCTTTCACAAGTTTTTTTAGAACAGAAACATATTTTTTTGTATAACTTGCACCTTTATTTGTTTCAGAAGATTCTTTCCATTCAATATCAAAAACAGGATAAGTCCATTTTCCCTTAACTTTTTCAGCAACAGAATAAAGATGACCAACAGCACAACCAACTACGATATCTTTTCTATTGTGAGTAAGAACGTAATATGGAACACCATTATCTGTTTGTTTTATTACCTTTCCGTCAGCCAGCGCTTCTGCTATTTTTTTTGCTGCATCCGGTTTCTCCGCAATTAGTAATTCATAAGACATGATTGCATAACAGAAGGGAAGCATTTAAAAACATTTGCATGAATAATCCCGAAACGATTCGGAATTTTGATTTTTATCTCGCTGGACAACCGCGCGTGAGATATATAAATCAATTAATGTGTTTATTTGTCATGTCTGGAGCAAGAAGGAATTAATTCCGTAATAAAAATAAAGAAAACTCTCGGTTTAATTTATTTTACAAACTATAGTAATTTTTTGCGTTTTTACCCGGTGGGATGTTTGAGCGCTTCTTTTGCTAAGAATGAGAAATTCATCAAACTTATAAAGAATGCAAAAATAGATTTACACCTGAAGAAAGGAGTCCTAGCTTTCTTAAAAATAAATTAGTCCAGAACGGCCAATTTAATTGGATGTGCCCAAAGTAATATTTCTTGCATGATAAAGGGAAGAAGCATAAACATTGTTCACTTGAATGTGTTAAAAGAAAACTCAAATATATTGAAAAATCCGGGAAAATATGTTGAATATGTAACAATTTCCAATAGTGTTATTAAAGACAATAATCTCATAGATTTCTTGATAAAATTCAGTAATGCTGGGGTGTAGGCATATGCCATTGAAATACTTTAAAAAGCTTCGTATAGATTAAAATGTTAAATTTTAAGTTAATTGGCAGTTTTTTATGCTGTGCCCCGGTCAAATTTTCGTTTTAATAATAACAAAACAAAAACACAGCGATGGCAAAATTTAATATTATGCTAACTTTAATCTAGCATAAACTTATGCAGCAAATCCCTATTTATTCGTATATTTAGCGCAAAGTTTAAAAAACACGAGTCATTTGTCATATATAACACTTAAGGAGGTGTTAATTTGAAACAAATG
>JBBSYT010000088.1:0-13285 GCA_038045085.1 Nanobdellota archaeon | reverse complement strand
TACCGGTTGTTGTTGGTTCATTTGCTAATTCTCCTTATCAAATGAGAGATTCTAGAGATTTGCTTGCTTTTGCTAGAACGCTCGGTTTACAAAATTATAATTGATGCTTTATTTGTTTGATGAATTCTTGTACATCCTGTTCTAGATTATTCTGCAGTGCATTATACACTATTTTGTCATCAATTTCTGCATACTCATGTATGATGATATTTCTCATTCCTTTCAACTCAATCAATCTTTGTGCCAGTTGATTAGTAATGATATTATTTTTCGATAACAATGTAAAGATATGTTCGTCATCCTCGGGTTCTTCGAATTTTTTAATTCGTATTATTCGAAGGGCAATCGAAATTATATCCTCAGTTATTTTTTCTATGTATCTTTCAGATGCAGCTTTTTCCACCAGATTTTGATAGGCATCAAATGAATTCGGTTTAATTGTTTCAAGTTCTGCATGTGTTTTTTCTAATTGTTTGATTTTCTTCTCTATTCTCATGTCCATGTGGCCACCTCCTTTTTGAAATCAAAGTATTTTTTCCATACTGACACAGTAAACTCATCATCATCGAATATTTTTGATTGCATGAGTACTTTGTGGTTATCGGCTATTGTTTTTTTTATATGTTCTGGCAAGTTATTAAATACCCAAAAATCAACACCAGAAGGTATATTAGACAATATGCTCAGTCGAAGTTTAGTTGCTTCAGTTATTGACAGTATTTCGTCAAGAACGATGCAAATATCAATATCTGACCGAATCCACTGCGTATTATTTGCATAGCTTCCAAAAAGTAAGACTGCCTTAGGTTTTATTTGTTTGAGTATTTCTTTTAATGTTTTATCAATTTTTCTTTTTGTTCTATTCCCTTGTACGAGGTTGATTTTTGTTTTATTTGCCATTTGAATAAATGCAAATTTCTTTTTAATATCCCTCGACAATCTATTTTTTTCCGATTGAGTTAATACTATTCCTCTTATCTGTTTTTTTATTATCTGAATCTCTTTCTTGCCAAATATCTTTCTCGCTTCGGGTTCCTGCATCAGTGATTCTATATTCATATAACCTCAATCGAGGTTATACATTATAAATGTTTCCATCGCAGAATACTGTTTTGAAGATTTATCGATGAAAACATGTATAGCTTTCGCTAAAAGCTTCGGTTTAGAGGATTATGAGCCATGGGCGCTTTTTAACGGCTCTGTAGAAAAAAGAAAACAACACCGCGTCAGCTCGGCTTGTTATATTGGATTATATTGCATTTTCCTATCTGGAACCTCGGAAAATGCTCTATGCTGTAGCGCTTAGAAGCCTCGCAATAGGACGGCGGTGTTATTTTCTACAAAGCCATTTTTAACGAAACATTTATAAATAAATGTCAATATACGGAGGTTATATATATACATAACTGCCATAATTTAATAAAAAATGAACACAATTCCTTTACAGGTTAAATTGAAGAGAGGACTGCATAGGCGGATTGCTCGTGCTCAGGACATGATTGTTGAAGAAATATATACTTTTTTTCCAAAGGCGGTTCTATATGGCGGAACCGGAATATGGAGAATCTATTCGGGAAAAAGGTTTTCAGAAGATTTGGATTTTTATTTGGATAAAGATGAAACCAAGATAAAAGAATTTTTCTCTACCTTAGAGGGAAAAGGATTCAAAATTATCAAAAGAAAAATTTCTGAAAATAGCATTTATTCTGAGTTTGAATTGGATAGGGATTTGATAAGATTTGAAGCTACTTTCCAAAAGATTAGCGGAATTCTATGCGATTATGAAATGTCTGACGGGAATATAATGACTGTTTACAGCTTGTCTGCTGAAGATTTTTTTATCGAAAAAATAAATACTTATCTTAAAAGATTTAAAGTAAGAGATTTATGGGATATATTCTTTCTTCTAAGGAAAATTACAAATCTAGACATCAAACTACTTGATAAATTCATAAAAACATATCAGCAACCCATCGATGAAACAGATTTAAAAAGCATAATTCTTGAGGGTATTGTTCCGTCATCAGATGAAATGTTCAATTACATAAAACAACGATGGGAAAAACAAAATACATAGACAAAATCAAGCAATTGTTTGAAAGAAGTCCAGTTGTTAGTTTCAGTTCCATCGAACGTATTGTCTGGGAAACAAACAAAAGTAGCTATTCAAAACTTTTGATAAGAAATCTTATTCAGAAGAAACTTATTTTCAGGCTAATCAGGGGATTTTATACAAAACACAATGAACTTAGTCTAATTGTTTTTTGCTTTAAACCGGCATATTTGGGACTACAATCAGCTCTAAGCTTTCATAATCTTTGGGAGCAAGAGACAATTCCAGTAATTATCACATCTAAAAACGTGAGAACAGGGATACGAGATGTAGGGGGAGGTAATGTACTGATTAAAAGGATTGATACTAAATACATGTTTGGGTATGATTATGGTCGCGAGGGAGAATTTTACCTTCCTTATTCAGATATTGAAAAAACTCTGATTGATGTGATCTTCTTTAAATTATCCTTGTCTAAAGATGTTTTAACTAAAATGAAGAAAAAGACTGACAGAAAAAAGCTCAATATGTATCTGAAACATTATCCTGCTTCATTCAGAAGAAAGTTTTCGAAGTTGGTATTTTCAAAGGATTAATGATCATTCTAAAGCCTCGTTTTAACGCATTATAAGCCTTAATAGGCAAAATGTTTATAAACCTCAAAAGAGAATTTTAAGTAATAAAAGAGGGTATGGATGAAAGAGCATAAAATACTAATATTTTCTATCGTTTCTTTCTTATATTTGGTATCTTTTAGCGTTTCATCTTTTGCATATTCTTATACAATTTACCAAGGATGGAATTGTCAGGGAAGTTCATATACTTTATACGATAATGACGGAGACCTTACCAACAATCTTTTTGGAAGCGGTGAAGTTACTACCGGCGGAAATGTTTGGAATACTGCAGCTTCGATAAAAACCGAAGGACTTTGTAATATCGGAGATGTTACTGTTTACTATAATTCATATTGTACGCCCGGAACATATGCTTCACTAGGAGGTTTAATAGTTAGTCAATATACTTTCGGATTTACCGTTTGTGGTTGCCGTAATCTTGAATATGATCTCACTTTAAATATCATAAAAGGTCATTTGCTTAGTGTTTGTGTAACCCATCTGCCTTCAGATAAAACTCAGCAGTCATGTCAGGATTTAAAATTGCCAGATAGCAGCAACAGAATTTGGCTTGGCGGTCAATGCTGCGACCCTGACGATGACTACATAGCTGGAACTCAAAAATGTTATAATGGTGCAATTGCAACTTGTACGGAAGGAACTGTTATTGGCCCATATGTTTGTGCTTCAAACACTTGGGAAAATACGATAACAACCGCAGACAGCATAAACACTGCATGTCAAACCTTAGTTTCTGGACAATCAGTTTTCTTAGATTCAGCACCTTCATCTGAAACGAATAAATGCTGCGGCGATGATGCAGCAGATTATGGTTATATCTCTGTCGATGGAAAAGCTTTGTGTGATAAGGCTGCAAATATATGGAGCTGGAAGTTTGCAACAGATCCTTTATGAATTTCAAAATAAGAAATTTAACAAATAAGTATTATGCTGTACCAAATGGAAATATATGGCAGGTTTGTAAACCTGTGGGTGCTTCAACTATTCCAAACGCCTTTTCCGGAGTTCCAGCAGGATTTACATTTACAGTATCTGGATTGTCGGGGTATGTAAATCCGTCAAATGAAGATGAAGGAGTTCCTCCTGGAACGCAATTCCCTTCTGTTGGAGTTTCTCCTATTTTTTCTTCTCAATCAATCGACGGAGTAGTTTCTCTTGATCAGTTCGCAAATGATTTCACTCAAACAACAATACTCCCTATCGAAGAAACAGAAACATTCTCTGATGGAGTCAGTGTAACAATTATTCCTCCTGTCATTGGAAGAAATGAATTAATAAAAATTAAAATTTCAGGACTTCCTACTGGAGCTACTTATAAAATATTAAATTCAACTGGATTCGGAATTTTAGTCAAAGATGGAACCAATTGGAGAAAAGCATATCATGTTCCTGAAACAGTTTCAGATAATAACGGAAGATTCGGATTCGATGATGCAAATCCATTTTATGTTGCAATGCCAAATGATATTGTAGTTGGAAAACATTTGTTAAACATAACTATTGTTCAGCAAACAGTAAGTTCAGGAGGAATAGTTCTCGCAACAATTATATATAAAATTTACAATAAAACATTCATAATAAATCAGCCACCCATCGTGGCAAAACTTGATCCGTATTCCATTAATCCCGAAAAATTTTTGTGTTTTGAGAGTTCAAATGAGGGAGCGACAGGAACAGATGCCGCATTAAAAACGGGAATTATCGCAGAATGCTGCGGACCGAGTTATTCATACTGCTTAAATCAAAATAAAAATTTGTCAAGAATTTCAGGCGGGCCAACTGGATTATTAAAAGATTATTACGGTAGCAATAATAGAAACAATGTTTACAGGAGAGCATTTATTGAATCATCTATTCCGAACAGCATAAAAGTAATAAGAGTTTTAGATTTGCCGATAAGAAACTGGAATATTTATGATAATTTGGAGTTTGATATATTCTTGGCAGGAAGCAGAACATTAAATCTTTCAATAAATTGGACTCCTGCAAATAATAATCCGAAAACAAGATCATTTGATAATCCAGTTCTTCCTTATTCAACAACAGGAGATGAATTAAACAGATGGCACCACATCATCATTCCAATCCCTCAAAATATCAAATCTGGGAAAGTAAATCGCATAACACTTTATGTAAATCAGAAACAGCTGACAGATGAATTGGGAGAATATGACTTGAATGCATTCACTCCTTTCTGTAAGACATCAACTGGGTGCAAAAGAATCATAATTAATAATAATTATTATCTAAATTTAATCGGTTTGGATAGAATTTTCCTGAGTAATTCAGAAACAAACTTCTGTACAAGCAGTTACGCTCCTTATCATGGTGTTTCAGAAGTTGGAAAATGGACTGATGAATTTGATTCAACGGGATTAGGTGCAGAAGAAGCCTGCAATAATGTTGCTTCATATGGCTGGACTGGAACAAGATGCTGCGGGGATGATTTAGGTGAAACGTATAACGATATAAACGGAGGTTGCTGGATGGGCATGTTTGTTGCAAATAATTCTGTTGCTCCAGTAAATTTAGAACCATGAAACTTTATTTATTTGCAACATTAATATTGTTTACCGCTTGTATGTCGAATACTGGGTTTGACAATGATGACATAACTTCATTATTAGAAAAAAACACCGATTACGATGAATTAAATCAAAACTTCATCAAAAATTACAATAGGAACCCCGAATTTGAAATTGTTGAATATACAAAACTTATCGACGAAATAGCGGCACAACGCTTAAAAGAACTAGTAGACAATCCATATTTAAATATTTACACAAATCTTACCCCTGGAGAAAATTATTTTGTAAAACTTCAGGAAAAAACAGAGAAAAATAGAGGAATTATCGCAGTCATCGATGTGACCACAAGGGAAGTAAAAAAACTTTATGGCACATTAGACATAGAACTATCAAAGGAGGTAGAAAATGAATAAAAAAATAATTACGGTGTTTGCAATGTTACTTGTAATGTTGCTTCCGGCTGTGAATGCGGCGGATACAATAGTTACGGTAACGGTGAGCAACATAGTGATTGGAGCTACACCATATAATTGTTTCCAATATGGACAGATGGCAACTGGTGTATTTACGCCGGTAAGAGCAACGTGGTCTGTAAATCCCGGATCAATATCGAAGACTGCACTAACTATCGCTGTCGGAGACACAGTAACATTTGTAACACCCTCGACAGGACCACATACTTTGAGTCTTGCATTTGAAATTCTTGCTGATATTAAGACCGGAATAACATACGGTTACCAAGATGCAGGATGCAAAATAGGGGGCAAAGTAGATGGAGGCAAAGTACTAAACTTCCAATGGGATGTAATCGTATAAGAAAACTATGAAGCATAAGAACATTTTATTATTTATTGGAATGTTCTTGTTTTTAATAGCTTCAGCAAGGGCCGAAGTATATGATTCAACTTCAGATGGAGTAATAATACTTATAGATTCGAAAATAAGCGCAAGCGGACCGGAAATTTCATCGTCTGGAGGAATTTATCTAGGAATAAAATCCGAAAAATCCAGCGGTTTAATCGCAGTTTCAAACGGAGTTTATCTTGGAATAAAACCCGAAAAATCCTCAGCAATTGTTTCTCAGTCAAATGGAGTTTACATAGGTATAAAACCCGAAAAATCCAGCGGTTTAATCGCAGTTTCAAACGGCGTGTATATCGGTTTAACATTCCTCAATGCACAGGGTGACAAAGACTTAGATGGTTTAGGAACAAATGATGACTGTAATGATAACAATGCAAATATTTATCCCGGAGCAGAAGAGATTTTTGACGACGGAATAGATCAAGACTGCGACGGAACAGATGCAATCTCAAGTAGCGAATCTGCACAGCAATTTATTTATCAAGGATGCACTTCAGCAAATGAAATGTGTCAAGATTCCTTATTATTCTTCAAAGATTCCAGCGGAAGTAAATTTAGAAGTTGTAATTTAGAACAAAACCATGCAACGGTACTTACTGGCATACGGCAAATATTTGAACCATCTGCATTCATCGAGACTGACAATATTTTAGACAGTCCAATTTGCACAAATCTTGGTTCATGGTATTGTGATTCTAATTCGAAATGGGATGATGCATTAAAATATGGAATTAATTATCCGGTAAATTCTGTAAAAAATACTGGCGGATTATCTGCCGATGAAGATTATATTGCTTATTATGTTCTTCCAAGAGTTTCAGCACCAACTTCATGCTGTCCAAGTTCATTTTGTTTTAATGGAACAAGCTGTGAAAATTCACGAGATTACACAAATAACCCAAAAAAGCCACCAATATTCAAAGAATATGAAGAAACTGGCTATCGGTGCAGCAATACCGGAGAATGGAAATCTGTTTCATTAAGAAAAGATTTCTTCCTTAATGATTCTGGTTATTGCACCGAAGATTCAGAATGTTATGCAAATAATAAATGTTATCCGGATGGGAACTGGAGTATATTCAACGGCATTGACAGAATGTGTTACGATGGAGATTGGACAACAAGATCAAAATATATTGCATCAGCTTTGTTAAAATATACGCAAAGCATTTCAGTCAGTCCAAATGATTACACCGTTTACTGCGATTCTTTAGAAACTGCACTAGGGGAAGCCGCAAGTGATATTAATTATCCTATTAACACAGGAAAAACGTTTAGTGATTTTACACCTCAAATGAAAGGGTTATGCATTTTGAAGTATGGAGATGATGTAATTATCGGAACTGCTCTATACAAACCAATTGGAGTAAATTATCCGGTTTACGAAGCATTCGGATTTATTGAACAAGATTGTGATCTTGATTTCGATGCAGACGATGATACAATAACAAGAATATGTGACACAGACCAATCTGGTGCATTATTCTTTTCACCTAAAAAACAGGTAATGTTTTATTCTGCAGATAATTCCATTCCTGAATTTGAAGTTAGTACTTTGCAGAATTTTATATATGTTTTAACGAGCCCTCTTACGTCTCTCATTAATTTTGCAAAAGAATTAGTTTCAGATTCACCAAATGATATAGCCATGGTGGGCGATATCAAGGATTTCAATAAAGTATTCTTCCTTCAAAAAATAACTAGCTCATTGAATGGTTTCGTCGAGACAAAAGTAATTGAAGAAGAACTTACAACTACTTTGTTCTTGAATTATACGGGATTCTCGAGTAATATTTGTTCGGCAGTACAAGCTTCATTAACCAACAGCATTTGTGAAGAAAAAGATGATTCGATCATAATTTCAGATTCAAATGAAGAGCAAAACGCATATGACAATATCTGGCCGGATTTAACAGCAAAACTAAGAGTAGAGTAAAAATGTTCGATGAAAAACAAATATCGTATTCTAAATTTGAAAATTCAATCAAATAAAGCACAGTTAACTATGTTCATTCTATTGGGAATTGTAATAATCTCCATATTCGGATTTGTTTTTTTCACAACAGGACAAATCTCTAGGCAAAGAGCAGAACAACAAGCCGAACAAATATTTGCCGAAATATTGGAAACTACTTCTTTGAAATTTTATGTTAATCGCTGTACAGAACGGGCATTGAGCGAAGGTATTGATTTAATTTCAAAACAAGGCGGAAGAATTTATCCCTCTCAAGGTGGCCCAGAATCTAATAATTATGAAAAAATATTTTTGTTCAATGACCCATTCAGAGATAAGACGTACGATGTTGGATATGGAATTTTAAAGGAAAACACTCCTTTACCTCAATATCCTTGCAAAGTTGGATTTACAAATTACGATAAAGCTCCAGCCTTCTGCGAATATTCTCAAACTAAAGTAAAATTTAACAACATGGATTTTGGAATAGCAAACCTTCCGAGTTTGTGTAGCAATAGATATGGTGGATGCACGGTAAGGGAAGGATGGAATCCTAGATTTTCTGTCCAATCTCAATTAGAACAATTTATTTCAAATTCAACGAAAGAATGCGTTGATTTTGGATCTATCATTGGAGTGAATCAAAGTTATGTTGTAGAGGAAGGCAATGTAACTGCAAATGTAACTTTCTCAAATACAGATATAACTGCAATTGTAAACTTTCCAATAATTGTTTCTCCTCCTGCAAGTCAGCCAGTAACAAGATTAGTCAGTTTTGAAAGCACATATTCTACTAATTTTAAACAAATATATGGGTTGGCCAGAGAAGCGGTAGTCGCTGATGTTTCTTCCCCAGCTGCTCCAACAAGCAAATTTGTTGAAAAATTTAAATCTTTAATGAAAACCAGATTTCAAAATAATGAGCCTTTTGTAATAGTTCGACAAGGAAACGTTTCTTTTTTCGATGATTTAATCAGAATTGTAGATTTAACCGCTCAGCCAGGAACAGAAACTGTTTTGCAGTTCGTAATGGAAAATAGACCTCCTGTTTTGGATCAAATTGATCCGTATGGTCCTTATCCGGCAGTTGTTTCAGAAGGTTGTTCACAATTTGATTTAATTGCCATCGAAAATCAACTATTAACATTGGAACCGTCTGCTTTCGATACAGATGATGATTCTAAAGAATTTTCATATTCCGGTTGGTTGGAAGAATACAATGAAACAATTGGAAATGAAGTCATTGATTTGGTATCAAAATGTGTGAAAAGCTATGCAAGTAATAAATTACCATACACAACTTCTGGTCAAATTCGCTGGATGAAAGATTTAGATTTTGAAAATAACGGAAAAGCATCAGCATTTATGACGCCAAAAGACATAGGTCCTCATAATTTAAGAATCTCGGTTTGTGATGAGCAAGATTACTGCGATTATCAAGACATAAGAATCTTAGTTGATGATTTGATTAAAATTGCAGTTGAACCAAAAAATAAATTAGGAACTAGAACATTTTCACTAGAAGACCCATATTCTTTTACTGCCGAAATAACAGATGTTTATAATCCTGGGGCGTATGCATTCTCTTGGAAAATTAAAGACGTTTCTGGAAATATTTTAAAATCATATGAAGCATCAGACCAAACATTAAATATTCCTGCAGAATACACTATTTCAAATATAAAAGAAAAGATGCAGGAAGTGGTTTCTTTTATTGAGGGCGAAACATATAAAATCTCTGCAGAAGTCATTCAGGCCGGAGGATATTCTGTTTCTAATGATACTGAAATAGTCCCTCTTCAATGTCTCCCTCATAATAATCCAAATGTAAAACCATACCCATACAATGGAGCTACAGATCCTTTCTTGGCAGATCATGCTTGCTGCAATACTGACGGAACTTACAAACCAACAAGCTCTCCTTGTTATTCGGAAATAACTTATGGAAGTTATTTATCATTTAATTCAAATAAATATCAAACGCCAGGAACTCCAACTCCATTGCCGAGCAATGATGTGTTTAAAAGAACATTCGAAAGAAAATGTTCTGGAACAAGAGGAAATACTTGCGAAGGACCAATGGCTGAATCTTATTTGGCCATTTCCTGTCAAGATAAAACTGCAAATGAAAGAGCTACTTGTCAAGGACCTGATAAAAATTTGTTAAAATTGAATACTGAAACCAGTTCAATCCAATCCTGCATTTATTATGATAAGACTACATTTGAGAAAGAAACAGGACAAGCAGGTTTTACAAATTCAATAATCTGTAACTTGGGAGTAAAGTGCACAACAGACAATAGCAACACGAGAGGATTGCTTGATTCTTTTATTTCACAAAGAGTTTCACAAGGAATTTCTAAGCGTTATTCTTGTAATTCAACTTGCGGTCCATATGGATGTACACAAACTTTGCCGGAATTATGCCACGATTGCTACCAAGATCAAACTTGTACAGGAACAACTGTTCCCACCCCAAATACTGTAAATACAATTAACGTAAAAATTTATTCCGGCTGTCCAACTACATCTTGTACATTTACAACTCCCTCTTTTACTGATGGATGTTTCGATACGACATATTTGAGAGAATGGTATTGCACAGGAATTAAAACTCCGACTGGAATTTATGCATATCAAGATTACGATTGTAGATATTATGGTGAAGAAGAAGCAAATGACCCAGACGGGGATATTCCAACAGCGACTCTTGGTCAATGCACTTCAAAATCAACAGGAAATTGCGGTTCAAATAGATGCAATCCCGGAACAACTTTAACTTGTACTGATGAAAAGTCTTATCCTGAGGGTGGAAAGTATAAAATCAAGGAATGTATTAAAAAAAATATTTGGCCAGGGGGTGATGAAACTAAAAAAGAATCCTGCAGTTTTGTTACATATGATTATGATGATGTTTCTCTTCCGGTAGATGTTGCAAGTACTCTTTGTTCAACAAGTCAATTTTCTAATGGCGTTTATGGAGTTTGGAATGCCGCCTCAAGGTGTTGTAAGGGAGATGACATAACTGGAGAGACTTGTCCATAACCTCAAAAACGAGGGTTTTAGCTTATTTTAGGCATAAGATTTATAAACAAAACTAGACTATTTTTGATTTATAGAACAGTCGTTTTTACTGTTCAAAAAAGAGCGAAATGATAGACAAAAAACGATTCATATTAGTGATAGTTTTATTGTTTGCATTAGTTCTAATTGAGGATTCTTTTGCTGATTCTTGCTGCATTAATATTGAAGCTGGAATAACTTGCGGAGCTGTAACCGAATCCGTATGCAGCATAAGTTCACCATATGAATATTATGACACATCTTGTTCACAAGTGGCTAAATGTGCAGAAAAATGTTTCACTTGCTCCGATGCTACAGATAATACAGTTTTTAGAAATGTGTGGAATTCAATTGTTCTTGGTTGTAATAATCAACTGTGGGTAAGTGTTCCGTCTGCGAGCTCTTCAATTACAACGGAAGAAGCATGTACTTCTTCTACAACTCCGCCAACTTCAACACCATTAACCGTCTCAGGAAAAGTAACTGATAATGGAGTCGGCGCACAAGGAGCGGCAGTTACTTGTACTCTTTCTACGGCAACTACAAACTCAAATGGAGATTATTCCTTATCATCATGTAATTCCGGAACGGAAACAATAAGAGCAACACTAGGAAATACAAAGTCAGGAACAACAACAATAACCCTTCCTCCTTCAAAAACAGGAGTTAATATTGCTTTGGTATCTGCAACAACTGCAGCTTTAACAGTTAATGTTAGAAATTCAGGAGGAACGGCACTTTCTTCAACAGTAACAGTTTCCGGTCTAAATGGTTATTCTTCATCAAATACGGGGTCTTCAGTTCAGTTTTCAAATGTTCCGGTTGGAACAATTCAAATTAAAGTTGAAAAAGCAGGTTATGCAGCAAATATTCAATCCCCAATCTTAACTTCCGCAGGATCCGTAGTTAACGTTGTTTTAACACAAACAGCAATGAAAACATTACACGGAGATGTTAATTCTTCGGTAGCACCAAAAGCAAAAATTCTGGGAGCATCAGTCGAACTTTTCCATTACGCAAATAATGTAAAAATAATTGATGGACAAACAATCGCTACTTCAGGTTCTTATTCAATGTCAGTTCCTGTCGGAACAAGTTATATTCTGGAAGGAAAATTTGAAGGTTATGATGTAAATTCTCAAAATTTAGGAATAACAGATAATAAAGTACAACACATTTTTTTAATTCCAACGGCAGGCACTGTAACAAATGTAGAATACACTTTCAATATCAAAGAACAAAGAACAACAACTGCAATCTCTAATGCTTATGTTCAACTGTTAAATGATGACCCTCAGTTAAATGCATATGTTTATTCAAATTCACAAGGAATCGCAAAAACAACATTGGCTAAAGGAACTTATACAATTAGAGTAAACAAAGATACAGCATACCAACAATATTTGGGAGCTATTACAATTACAAATACAGGCTCATTTGACATATCCTTAATTCCATTGGCAACATTAGAAATTACTGGAAGAGTTGTTGATGCCGATACTAATGACCCAATAAATGGAAAAATAATTTCGTTCATGGGACAAACATATCCGACCGCAAATGGTTATTTTAGTTTTGAAATTGTTGTTCCTTCAAATGATGCTACATTATATGTTAGAGCTCCAAATTATTTAACTGAGTCTCGAGTTATTGGGAAAAATCAGGTGATTGGAAACCAAGGAACGATTGAGTTAATTTCAACTGAATGTACCGCTCAGCAAAATTTAGGTATGCTAACTCTTTTCGATCCAGCTTTTGTAGACGAACAAATAAATTTGGAGTGGGAAGTCGAGCCTTGCAGTCCAAAAACATTTATTCTTGAAAGAAAAGCAAATGGAGGAGAATATCAAGCAATAAAAGAAATAAATCCAAATACATTTTCTTTCTCAGATAGCACGGGAATAGTCGGCGGAACCACATATTATTATCGGATTAAAGCAGTCTACGAACTCGGAGTAAACCTTGCCGTACAACCTTCAAATGAAGTCCAAATAACAGTGGGCCCCGAAGTATGTTTTAATGGAGATATTGCATTTTGCGCAAATGGTGTTCGGAATAAATGTCTTAATGGAGTATTACAACCGCCAATACCGTGTGCTGCAGAACAGATGTGCGTTGAAAAATCCGATACAGTAACTGAGTGTGTCGAACCGAAATTATGCAGCTTGTGTAACAGACCATTCGG
>JBBSYT010000087.1:0-14136 GCA_038045085.1 Nanobdellota archaeon | reverse complement strand
GTTCAACTCCTGTTCTTATGTAAGTATCACCACAAATAGCATTCAAACAAGAATAAACATTTCGAGATCTCCGTCTGGATGTCAGGGCGGAACTCCTGTACCTGTATTATCTCAATCGTGCAATTATGTCGCTCCAATCGTCTGTGGAAATGGTGTAAAGGAAGGAACTGAAGTTTGTGATGGTAGTAGTCTTAAAACGTGCACAAAACCTGGTAACTTGACAGGAACACAATCATGTAAATCAGATTGTTCTGGTTACAACGCGTGTGCTTAATTCTTAATTCTTTTTTCTATATCTTTAATTTTAACTTCAGCAAATGATTTTTTTAAGAAAACAATTTCTGCATTCACAGAATCCCACAATAATGAACCATTCAATGAGCATTTTTCTCCTGTTACGAATATTTTATCAGGGGGTAAAAAATACGAGGAATACAAATCATCTTTTATTGTTTCTTTAGTTACCGCTTCTGCATCAAACTTTCCAAGTTTTACTCGACGAGCAATCATTTTGCAGGCATCAACAATCTCTTCCTGCCCATCATAACCGATGCAAAAATTTACAAAATAGCCATCATATTCTTTTGTGGAGTCAATTGTTGCTTTTATTGTATCAATCAACCTTGAAGGCAAATTATACCACTTCCCCAAAACAGAAATTTTTATTTTATTTTTGTGAATTAGCTCTGTTTTATTAAATTCATTCAAGAAAGAAGACAGCTCATCAACTAAAATGGAATAATCATCTGGTTCCTGAACTTTAACCGGCATGATGTAGAATGTAAATATTGGTATGTTTTTCTTAACCTGCATTTTTATTGTTTCAGAAATGTTTGCAAAGGCCTTTCTATATCCATCATAAACCTTTTTCTTATTTTTTAATGCCCACGCAGCAGACCCTCTGCATAATACGGCTATGTGCTTATTTTTCATGCAAATACATATATGAGAATGTTTATAAACCTTTTTCAGCAATAAATAGGCATGATAGACTTTGTTTTAATCGTTTTAAGTCTTGTAGTCCTTACTATTTCATCTTATACTGACTTTAGGAAGAGGGAAGTTCCTGATTGGATAAGTTATGGGTTTGTTTTTGCAGCATTAGGAGCAAGATTATTATATTCCATATATTCAAAACAAATTAATTTTGTTATATTTGGTTTAGTTGGTTTTGCAGCAATGTTTTTACTGGCAAATTTATTGTATTACACTAAGCAATGGGGCGGGGGAGATGCAAAAATATTGATGGGTATGGGTGCTGTATTCGGGTTGAATATTTTTAATTCTTCATCATTTTTAGTTTACGGAATATTTTTTGCTTTATTGATTTTTGTTGGTGCAATTTATGGAATCGTTTTTTCAATTTATTTAGCTCTTAAAAATAAAAATAAATTCAAGAAAGCATTTAAACTTCATTTAAACGGGTTTAAAATCTTAGTTTGGTTTTCAACACTCTTTTTTATAAGTGGATTATTATCTTTATTAAAACTTTCCGAACTGACATTTTTATTATTCGTAGTTTCGGCAATATTTTTTGTCGGAATATTTTCATTCATCTTGGTTAAATCTGTGGAAGACGGCTGTTTGTTTCAGAAAGTTAAGGCATCACAATTAACTGAAGGGGATTGGGTTGCTGAGACAATCAAGATTGGAAATAAAACAATCATTAAAGAAGATAATTTAGGCATTACTATGTCTCAAATAAACAAGCTTAAACACTACAAAAGGTTAATTTTGGTTAAGAATGGAATCCCATTTATCCCTGCCTTTTTGCTGGCTTATGTAGTACTTTTGATGATTTAGGGTATTTTGAATTAAAGTTAGTACCAACACCGAGCTTAATTTCTAATAGTAGAAACTGAGCTAAGGGGGTCGCCGCCTCCGGGGCTTTAGCGATTTACGATAAGTTTGAATTGTAAGCCGAGTGGTACTAATTTTTCGTTTAGTAATTAAACCCAAAATCTTACCTATGTGCGGCAGCTACGCCGTGTGGAGAACTGTTGAGGCTTATCATAGTCTTATAGCCTTTGCTCCAATTAGTTATCTTCTATATTGTAAATAATTAACTTAATAAACTCATTATAATAATTATAATAATTATAAAGGGGTATGAAGCAATGTGCGGTACAGCCGTGCAAATTTCATTTCGCAAAGCTCATGAAACATAAATTACCATTAGCCGTATCAATAGATGAAGACTTAGCTAATTGGATTTCTCAACAAACAGAAATTTTGCATTTCAGAAATAAATCACACTTAGTTGAAGAAGCAATAAAGGAGTTCTTGAAAAAATGAAGAAAGTTCCTTTCCCAATTTCACTTGATGAAGAGTTAGTTGAACAAATAAAGCTCGAAATTGAAAAAGGAGTTTTCAGAAATCGTTCTCATTTAGTAGAGGAAGCAATTTTAGAATTCAAGAGAAAAACAGAGGAGAACAAATGAAAAAGGCTTCATATTCTCCTTTAGTTTTAATTGCATTATTCTTAATGCTTGGAGGAACATTGTTAGTTTCAACAAGTAAGTTAGATTCTGGATTTAATTTAATTTCAGGATTAGGCGTGTTTGATCCTGTTGTTTCAAATGTAATTGTAAATTCGACACACAGAACAAATACAACATGGGATAATTTAACAGTTTATTGGACATCAACTGACGCAGACGGAGAACGAGTCATAAACATCACCGATTGGAGAGTAGACAGAAGGTCAATTGCTGTAGTTAACATGCCTTTCGAAGGAGATGGTTTTCTTAATGCAACTGATTACTCGTTATATGGAAATAACGGAACTCCGAGAAGAGGGCCATTATGGAGTAATACAACGGGCAAGGTTTATGGTGCATACACATTTAATGGTTCACAATACATTAACTTATCAAACAAACTTCCGGATATGAGTAAGTTTAGCATCGTTGTGTGGGTTAATTATTCCGGTGTACAAAGAACAGGAACAATATTTTCAGATTCTGATGGAGCAGGAGCAAATGATTTGTCTTTCGATATGAATGCAACAACAATCGGAATAAGAGCGGATAAAGCTGGCACTTCTCTTAACTATCAATTTGGAGCAGCAAAAAGCGGATTGCACCTCAATGCTTCATTTCACCATTTGGCATGGACATTGTCGCCTTCAAGATCGAGTATTTATGTGGATGGAATTCTAGTCAAAACTATCAATGAATCTGGGAGCAATATTGGAAATCATAATCCCGGTCCGGCAATAGGAGTCAATACTGATACGGTTACATACACAAATTTCTTTAATGGAACTATTGATGAATTTAGGATTTACAACAGAACTTTGAGTGCAGAATTTGTCAGACAGGACTTTTTAGCAGGAAACCGTTCTCGTCCGTTGACGACAATTGTTTCTCAGGACACATTTGGGGGAGAGGTATGGTCTGCATGCATTACTCCCAATGACGGAACCGCAAACGGACTAACAGTCTGTTCAAATAATAATCTTACAATTTATCCTCCTCAAATATACAATCTTACTGTAGGCAATATAACTAATCAATCAGCGATTGCGAGCTGGCTGACAATTGGACTAGGAAACGGAACAATAAAATATGGAAAAACTATAAGCCTTGGAACTAAAGCATCTAGTGCATCCTTTAACAGAAACAAATCTTTTACTCTCAATGGATTGACTAATGGTACGGTGTATTTCTATAATCTGTCAGCATTTGATAGGTACGGACATGGGGAAATTAATGGAACATACAACTTCACCACACTTCAGAATGCCGCCAATCTAACTCTTGTTAGAAATGTCACGATTACATCCACGCATCAGACAAATAACACCAATGATAATCTTACCGGAACGTGGGTTTCAACTGATGTTGATGCTCCATTTATCATTAACGTTACAGATTGGAGAATGAATGGAACTTCAATTGCAATATTGAATTTACCGTTCGAAGGGAATAGTGGTCAGAACACAACAGATTACTCAACAAATTCAATGACAGGAATAACTGTTGCAAATGGTGCAATTTGGAATGAAACAATAAGTCCATTTGGAGCATCTTATGAATGTGATGGTTCTGATGATATAATAAGTAAAACAAGTGTTCCTGAATTAGACTTGCCTTCTGCCGCGCCATTCAGTATTTCAATGTGGTTAAGACCTCAAAGAACGATTGATTTAGATCTGCCGTTTGTTGTGGGAACAGATGCAGATAATAACGCGGTTTACTTTATATTTAGGAGTAATGGATTATTGTGTTTTGAAGCCTATGGTGCGACCGGTCAGGTATGTACGTCGGCCGGGTCAGGTCCTCCTCTTAATGTTTGGACAAATATTGTTGGAACATACGATGGAAGCAAAACAAGAATATATCGAAATGGAGCATTAAATGCGACACTTTTTGGAACCGTTACTTGGGATTTAGGAAATGGACAGGTTAGCATGTGTAGGTGGACTTCGCAAAGCTTAACTTATGATGGATTTATTGATGAAGTTAAATTTTACAACAGAACATTATCTGCACAGCAAATATCGCAGATGGCACGAAATAGAACAAATTTCATTTCTTCAAATGAAACAGATATCGGAGAAAACTGGTCGCTTACAGTAACCCCTAACGATAGAATATCAAATGGAAATCCAGGAATATCAAATATAATCAAGATAGGAACTATTACTTCATTAGCGGGAAGCGGTTCACCTTCTTCCGGCAATGGTGGTGGCAGTAGTTCAACTCCTCCATTAATGTGCGTTCCTTCTTATTCGTGCAGTTTAGGAGATTGTCAGACTACAACTAGCTGTGTGCCAAGATATTGTACTATTAAATGGTTTGGAAGAATCGTACCTTATCCGTGCGGACAAACATGTACTGGAACTTCTTATCAGGAGAAAACTTGTGGTGATGGATGTAGTTCCCCAACTGTGACACAACAGCTTGGTTGTTCGTGTTCGAATGTCTGTACTCGCGGGGCTAAATTATGTTCAGGACTTTCTGGCGGAGTTGAGACAACTCAAACTTGTGGAGATTACAATGGAGACGGATGTTCTGATTGGGGTCCAACTATTTCATGTAGTTCAGGAGATACTTGCAGGAATGGACAGTGCATATCCCCCCCGCCACCAATTTTCCCTCCTGTTTTAGAAATGCCAGGACCTGTGATCCCTCCCCCGGTTGAAACGCTAATGGGTATTGAAACATCGATTACAATAGATGATGTTGATGCATATTCATTGTCCTGTCCTTTTGTAAATAAAGTTGAGGTAACTAAAGAATCAATAAAAACTGCGGATGGCTCAATATTCATAAATAGAATTGATAAAGGATATCTTCCTGTTGTAAATGCGTTCAGTATAGATTGCGCAGAAAATCAATTCGAATTAAGTTTCGCAATTCCAGATAATTTTGATGATGTGAAAGCAATTAGCTGCAGAGGAGATTCATGTTTCCCAATTAAAACCACTAAAATTGAAAAATTAAACTGCGGCGATTCTTTCTTTAAAGATGTTTCAAGAACTACAGAATATCTTGAACCCGAATTCTTTACTATTCCTGTTACAAAATCTGAAACTGCGCCAGGAAGTAATTATTTGGAATCAAGTTTAAACAAAATAATGTTTTCAGGAGATGTAAAAGGGTCCGTTAGTTTGGAAGCAGCAACTGAAAAAGTAAAGGAAGCTGAAAATCCAGGAATAAAAATTGTAGGAACTCCTGTTGTTTTAACATTCAGCGAAACTAATGAAAATCTTGGAACGCAAATAACTCTCCCCTATGTATTAACAGATAATATCGATGAGTTCAGTATAGCATTATATTCGAGAAGCAATGAGCAATGGAATTATCTTGGAGGATTTGTTAATATAACTGAAAAAACTGTAACTGCAGATGTTAAAGACCTTTCTAAATATTCAGAAAATAAGAAAGTTACTGTTGCAGCAATGGGGGTCGTCTGTCTTAATTGTCTTGATTCGGAATTTAAGAGAGTTTATGACGGAAAAAGCAGAGATGCTCTTGTTTTGGTGCATGGGTTTGAAAATTCTCCTGCCAGATTTGAAGATATCTTGAATGACATAAGGTTGACAAGTCAGCCATGGCAAGCATGGACTTTTGGTTACCCATCTTCAAGATTAATTGATGATAATGCGAAAGAATTTGCAGATCATTTGCAAGCTCGTTCTGCGGAGTATGATTATATTTATGTTGCTGCACACAGCATGGGGGGGATAATTACCCAGCAAATGCTTCGTTATGCTTATGAAGAAAATGAAAAAAATCCAGGAGTCTATTCTTTCTTAGACAAGGTAAGAAAAGTTGTTTTAATCGCTTCTCCTAATAAGGGCGCAGTAAATCAAGGAGTTTATGAAGATTTGTTTAATGTTCTTCTTAACAGTAAATCGGTGCAAGGATTATTTAGTCTTAATAATGCTGTATTAAAAGATTTAATTGAAGGAAGACTTGTTGAAAGAATTCCTGGGGTTGAATATTATGTTATCGCCGGAACGAAATCTTTTGATTTCGTTGATTCGGATTTAAAGAATGACGGATTAGTTGCAGTAGGTAGTGCACAGGCAATTGGAAATGAGTCAATTGAAAATAAATGTGATAATTATTGGGAATTAGATGCTTCTCATACAGAGATACTTAATAATTTCGATTCAAGAAAAATTGTTGAACGTATTGTTGCAAAAGAAATAGCGGAAGCACTTCCTTCTAGATCAGTTATGGGATACAATCAGTATTTCTCATTAAATGTAGAAGATTGTTCTCCAGAAGATAAGTTTATAATAATCGGAAAGCCAATCGAAGAAAAAGAAACTTATACTCCTGCACTATGCGGTTGCGGGGATAATGTGTGTGCAATTGGGGAAGATGAACTAAGTTGCCCTAGTGATTGTGCAAATATTAGGAGTGCAGGAACATCCTTGCTTGATTTATTCTTGCATTTCAAACCATTGCGAAACCTATCTTTAGCTTTGCTTGTAATAATTATTTCAATTGTTATTGTTCACAGAAGGGGAAGAACATCTAGTGCTTTGATGAAGTTTGCAAAATATGAAGGATTTGATAAATCACATGTCAAAAAATCATTTTCCAGATTAGATAAGAAAAAACCAGGACAAGAACTTTCATCTGCCGACTATAAAATAGAAAAAAGATTAAATGACTTGTTAGTGCAAACGAGAATATGTTTGAGAACTGGAAAATTGAATGGTGCGGCAAAATATTACAGCAATTTCAGTACGGAATACTACAAAGCTCCGACTAACCTCAAGGAAAGGTTTAAATTAGTCGCTGATAAACTAAGAGAAGAGGTAAGGAGGAAAATGATATGAAATTGTGTTTAATTTTATTGTTATTATTCACAGCGTGTTCTTCTCAATTTATTGAAACCTCTGTTAAAAAAGGAAGTGAAGGCTTTGTTCTTGGCGGCGGAGAGATCGGAGTATTATTAACACACGGTTTGGGAGCTTCTCCTTGTGAAGTAAAAGAACTTGCAAGTTATCTCGCTGAAAAAAATATTAGTGTTTATGCCGTTAGACTTTCTGGGCATGGAACAAGTGTTGAAGATTTAAATTCTAAGAAATGGGAAGATTGGTATCAAACTTATGAAGAGGCCTATTTTACTTTAAAACCATTGAAGAAAAAAATATTTGTTGGAGGAATGTCCGCCGGGGGAGTTATTGCTTTGAAATTAGCAGAAGAGCAAGATGTTGATGGTGTTATTGCTTTGGCCCCTGCTATGATTTTGGATGATTCAAGAACAAATTATGCCTGGTTTTTCAAATACTTTTCAAAATACAGTTCAAGAGTGTTAAGACCTGAATGTAAAGACAATACTTATGATAAATTTTCAATTGCAAGTGTTGCTGAATCTGTTGAAATGGCAAAACTAGTTAAAAAAAATTTAAGCAAGATTGATGAACCGGTATTCTTGATGCAGTATAAATTTGATAATCGTGTTAAACCTGAAAGTTCTCAAATTGTTTATGACTCAATAAGTTCTGAAACGAAAGAACTTAACTGGCTTGAAGGAGAAGGACATGTATTTTTATTGGATGAAGGCAAAGAAAAGTATTTCGAACAGATATATCGATTCATTAAAGAGAATTCTTAATTAGTTGCGCCCAGGCCAAATATTCGTTAGTTTAATGAGTCTCGTGTAATTGCGCCAAACTAATACTATTTTCAGTAAGTTTTATATACTAAATACTCTTAAAAATACGTAAGATGGTAGACTTCATAACGGGTGTTATACAGATAGCGAATCTTGTGCTTGCTGTCGTTGCAGGACTAATCGCGGCATCTATGTTCGCAGTTTCTAAATCAGAAAGTTTGAGGCCTTGGAAAGCATTAGCTGTTGCATTAATTTTCTTTGCTTTAGAAGAAATATTCGGTGGATTAAGATCTTTTGCTATTTATTCAAATGCATGGATAACTCACGTTATTCCTTCCGTAGTTTTAGCATTTTTAATTTGGGGGCTAGTTGCTCAGTTAAATCTAGCTACTGGGGTTAAAAAATGAGCCTTGGCGAATCGGTTGCAGCAGTTGCTCCATTTTACAACTTAGCATTTGCAATAATTTGTGTAATATTATTTATAAAATTATTTTCGTATAGTAAAGCTAAATTCGCTTACATAAAACCTTGGAAGATATTATTTTTCGGATTTATCTTATTCATAGTTGAAACAATTATGACGATTTTGAGAGGACTAGGAATGCTTAAATTCCATCCAGCAATCTTCCCAGTATTTGAAATGTTAATTTTGACTTCGTTTATTTATATGTTGTTGTTGCAGAAGCAATTTGCACAAACAGGAAAAAAGGATTAAAATGAATACAAAAGCGATTTCACCATTGTCTTCTACAATAATTCTTTTAGTTGTATCTATTATAATTGGAATACTTGTTATGAGCTGGGGAAGAACTTATGTTGAACAGGCAACTTTGAAAGCCGACCAGAAGCAAATTGAAGAGAAACAAGTAAGTGTTTTTGAAGATTTAGATGCAAGATTAAGAACTGGGGAAATATCAAAAGAACAGTATGACAAGATGAAAGCAGTTCTTCTTTCTAATTAAGGAGTTCTTTCTAATTGAGTTAACATATAATTGTCTTCCTCACCTTCATACGTTAATTCAGGTTCTTCGATTTTCTCTTCTACTTTCTTTATTTCTTTTGGGTTGTCTATTTCGTCTTTTAATGTCATTTGAGAGGAAGTTAAATCTCCATCTGTCATTTTAATTGTCTGCCAATGGAAGTTTATATTGTCGTTCTCCATTCTTGGAATTATGTGAATCATTGTATGGTTTGTTTTTTGGCCGGCAGAAACTCCATTCTGGACTAAAATATTTGTTCCGTGGCAGTTTAATGTATCAAATAACGCTACGGATAGTTTGTTTGCTATTGTGAACATGTGCTCCATTGTTTCATCTGGTAATTGTTCAATTATTGTTGCATGCTGTTTCGGGAGTATTACTAGATGGCCCGCCACAGATGGTCTTTCATTTAATGCAGCAATTACTATGCCATCTTCATATACTATATTTTTCTTTCTTATTATTTTTTCACATTCGGTGCAATTCATTTTAGCATATTTTCCACTTGTTTTAAATCAACTTCTTCAAGTTCGTTTGATTCTTTTTTACTTATTTCTTGATTAACAATTCTTGTTCCTAATTTACTTGCAATTAGTTTTTGCATATTTGTCAAATCTTCCTGCCTTGCTTCTTTTTCTGGAAGTTCAAATACATCTATTCCGTCATTCTCTATTCTTGGAATTATGTGGACTATCAAATGTGGAGCTCTTTGTCCAGCGACAGCTCCGTTTGCAACAAATATATTTGTTCCTGTTGCTCCGGCAGCTTTAATCATCGCTTTAGACATTAATTTTGAAACTTTTCCCAAGCGTTTTATTACTTCTTCATGTGCCTGAGGCATAATCATGTAGTGGTCTTTTGGCATTAGCAAAACGTGGCCTTTTGTTGCAGGGTTTATATCAATAACTGCAAAACATAAATCATCTTCATAGATGCTTTTTGAAGGAAGCTTTCCGGATGCTAAATTACAGAATAAGCAGTTTTGCTTTTGGAGCTCTGCTATTTGCTCAGGACTCATATTTTTGATGTCTTCTTCAGTTAGTTCTGGCATAATGATAATTTAGAATAATGCTATATAAACCTTACTTCTTAATCAACCAAAGCTTCAAGTGATAGTTTTGGTTTTCCTATTGGCAATTCAAGTCTTTTTGCCGTTTTTATTAGGTGGGATTAGTGGATTTGGAATACAACAAATATCTAATCTGGATAAAAAAATTCAATGTCAACGTCTTTATGGAAAGTCATTAAATGTAATAATTAAGGCGGATGAATATGTGAATACGATATAAACCATAGCTAAGTAACCTTTATAAAACACGCAATAATCTCTAAATCTTAAGAACCTATGGTCTAATGGCTAGAACACGACCTTGACGTGGTCGATATCCCGGTTCGATTCCGGGTAGGTTCATTGACTATGGCAGACCTACCAGAATATACAATAAAACCAAATGTAACGAGGATTTTGATACCGAGTATCATCAATACTGTACTCTTGGCCTTCTTGTTTTATGCAGGAATACTAATTAATGTAACTTTATTGGGAATAGCAATTCCAACTGGAATAAACATTCTTATTGTGGCCGTACTTGGACTTTTAGTAGTGATTCAAGCACTATTAACTTATTTACAAGCCTCAAAAACGAGATACGAAATATACAAAAACAGGATTCAGATTGAGGGGGCAAAACAGCAGTACTTCATGTTTAGCGTTATTCAGGAATTGAAATTCAAGAAAAGCTTCTTGGATAAAGCTCTTGGAACGGGAACATTGATAATAGACCCCAAAACAAAACTAAAAGCAATTCCTAACTTTGAGCAAACATTCGTTTATTTGAAGCAGTTACTTCAATATTCTAGGATGCAATATAATCAATAGCTTTATAAATAAAAAGTATATAAAACAGTATATGGCCGGAAATAATACTTTCTCGAAAAACTTCTTCTTGATAGCACTGATTACTTTGACCGCATTATCATTTTTCATAATAAAGCCATTATTTGTTTCCATGGCAAGCGGAGCAATACTTGCATACTTGTTCTATCCAATATACAAATTCATAGTTTCTAAAACAAAAAGCAGAAGAATTGCGGCAGGAATCGTTATATTGCTAATTCTTTTAGTAACAATAATCCCTATATATTTTATTGCAGATTCAGTTACAAAAGAAGGATTTAATTTGTTTATTACAACCAAACAAAAATTAACATCCGGAAATCTAGAAACAGTTGATTGTGCACAAAATCCAAAACCATTTTGCGAAATAACAAATAGAGCAATTAATGGACTTAAAGATCCTCAAGTTAAATTTTACATAGAAGATACTACAAGCAAGATTTCTACTTATGTCATAAGCAAAGCATCAGATTTCGCAGTTAATCTGCCGGTATTAATAATTAATCTGTTTGTAATGTTTTTCGTAATTTATTATTTCTTACTTGACGGAACAGTTATAGTTGAAAAAGCAAGAAGATCTGTTCCTCTCAAAAAACATCATGTTGACCACATAATGAGTGAATTTGCGAATTTCACTCATGCAACATTATACGGACAGTTAGTAACCTCATTAATTCAGGGAGTTTTAGGTGGAACAATATTCTATTTATTAGGTGTGCCGACACCAATTTTAGCAGGGTTAGCAATGGCATTCTTCGCATTCATTCCATTTTTAGGAACTCCAATAGTATGGCTTCCTGCAACAATTTCGCTTTTCTTTGCAGGAGAAACTAATAAAGCAATAATATTATTACTATTGGGAGTATTCGTTATATCGACTATAGATAACATAATTAAGCCAAAAATCATAGGGAATAGAGTAAGACTGCATCCAGTATTAATTTTGGTTGGAATTATTGGAGGATTGTATTTATTCGGAGCGGTAGGATTATTAATAGGACCATTAGTATTTTCATTATTAATTAGCTTTATAGAAGTTTACTATAAAGAAGGATTAGGATTTGAACATTAATCAGTTAGTTCTATAAGTTATATTTGTGCTCCAAGGTATAAACCCAAGTACCTTTCTGTCTGCGTAAAAATCCAGCGCAAATGGTGGTCTAAATCTCGCAATCCTCTGTTTTGGAATTCCGTCTGGAGCAATAACTTTCCTTTTTGAAATATCTGCGAGAAAATTTGCAAGATTTTTACCTTTATTTTTATCTTTTCCAGTATTACATGAAAATAGAAATATTTCTGCACCTTTATTTAAGCATTTAAGGCTTTCCTTTAATTCGAAATCAGATGTGTCAAGACAATATTTTTCATCTTCCGCGATTGATAAACATAAACTTTCAGGGCTTCCATGGCCATTTAACAGCAACACATCAACTCCTGATTTGTTCATTTTGTTTAATGCCGAATATACTTCGTTCTCATTTTCTGCAATTATTGCATATACATCATATTTTTCAGCAAGATGATAAAGAAACTCTTCTTCTCTATAATTATAAAACGCCAGATTATGATCGCTTATTGGAAAAACAACAACGGCGTTTGGTTTTTTAGTATCTACAAAATCCGTTAGTTCATTAGAATCTGGAGTTGTTGATATCTTATACGGAGCTGCACAACCTGTTAACGCAAGCATTGCAGCTAAACCTAACCTCTTTAGAGATTTCATTTCTACTCCAAGAATTTCTCTACTGCTTTTTCTACTATTAATGATTGATTAGCGTTTCTATCCAATCTCATTCTTTCTTTTAGTTTAAGCAAGATTGGTTCGCTTATTGATATTGATATTCTGTGTTTCATTTTACTCCTTCTTAACTTTTACAAATATTCTTGCATTATGCTCTTCATTCGCTTGTCTCAATGATTCGTATGATTGATAATCTCTTCCATCTCTGCCGATAAACGGGTTTTGCATAAAATCAATTGGTCTTGGAATTTCAAATCGTTTATATTCTCCAGTATGTTTCATTTTCTAATTACCTTTAAAATATCATCAATAACTCTCTTTTGAGCGTCATCTAATATTGCATGAGTTATGTCTGATTTTCCATATTCTTTTTTTGAAAAATCATAAAAAGTAACATCTTTTTCATTTCTGATTAAAACAAGCCTACTATTGATTGGTTGTGTGTTGCTTCGTACATCAAACAATTCATTTTTTAATTCAGTTGGATTTTTTGAGAAATCTTGTGTTAATTCATCAATTGAACTTATTGGTCCGTGAACTCCAATCATTCCTTCAACAACTCCATTTTTCCCTAAATCGTATAAAATATCCGATTCCGTTTCATGAACGACTTTAAATGCAATATATGTTGGTGCTACTTGCACCGCAGTATTTCCAATCTGACTTTCATAAACACTATTAACTGGAGTAGAATTAGCTTTAACATAATTTTCAACTTTTCTTAAATCTCTAATTCCCTGACTAGCGCAACCAGTAGTTAATGCTACTAAAGCCGCAATTCCTAGTTGTGTTTTCATTTTTTAACCCAAGTATCCATAAGGACTAATTAAATCTTTAATTTCCCGAGGAAGTCCTTTGAATTCATTCTTTCTTAACTGATTATTCATTCTTGTAACTCTTCCTCTAAGTAATTCTCTCTGACTTTTCATTATTTTATGAACTGTTTGATCAATAGTTTCTTTTGTTGCATGTCTTCCGGCGATAACTCCTTCAGGCATTTCATTATCAACTCTAATTGGTTCTAATTTGTCAGAATACTTAGAATCTTTATCATAATGTTTTATTGCTCTTATTCCCGTATTGTCAGGAAGCAAATAAGCCGAATATTGTTTTCTATCTGGTGATTCATAAACAAGCTTTACAATCTTTCCAAGTTTTCCAGTTTCATTCTTTTGGCAGTCAAATACTTCGATTGTAAATAAACCACCTTCTAAATTCTGCCCAACATAAAATCTGTCTGGATCAAATTCAATTAAATTACCATAAATTAACGGAGTCTTAACATTAGGCTTAACTTCCGTTCTTGTTTTAGTTATTGTGTTCATTTTTCTTAACCGCCCTCATTTGTTTCAGAATAAGTATTATATTTAGCCTGCAATTTAGATGCCCATTTGAGTTTCTTCAATTCTTGTTCTTTTGTTAGTTCTTGTGTC
>JBBSYT010000086.1:0-13518 GCA_038045085.1 Nanobdellota archaeon | reverse complement strand
GAACCATCGGAATACAAATCCTTGCCTATTTCACGTCGGACTACATCACTCAGGTTACCATATGACGCAAGAACCATGTCCCTTCCTATGCAGTTCAATATTTTTGTTATTTTCATTTTCTTACCTTCGTGGTTTATGACCACTAATCAGTAGTATTAGAATACAAGTATATAATAACTTACTCTCCTAAAAAGGAGAGTTTAAATAAGATAATTGACAATTCATAGATATGAACATTGAACCACTTGAAGAGATTGGACTTACCAAAGCAGAAATCAAAGTCTACCTTGCTTTATTAGAATTAGGGTTAACAACTGCAGGAGGAATAATAAGAAAATCCGGTCTTCAAAGTTCAGTTGTGCACAACAGCATAAACAATCTCGTCAAGAAAGGCTTCGTGAGTTACATTCTAAAAGGAAAAATTAAACATTATCAAACTATAGATCCAAGAAATATAAATGAGTTCATTGAAAACAAAAAAAGGAAGTTTAATGAAATTCTTCCCGAACTTATATTGAAGCAAAAACTTGGAAAAGTAAGAACTGAAACGTATGCAGAAGTGTATGAGGGTTCAAAAGGACTATTTAATGCACTTATTGAAACAATAAAAGATGCCAAACCGAAAGAAGAATACTTATTTTTCGCAGTTGGGATAGAACATCCTGATGCCCAAAGATTCTTTGAACGATATGACCATACAAGAAAATTGAAACATCTTGTTGTAAAGGGGGTTGCCGATGTAAGTCTCAGACCGGTTCTTGCAGAAAGACAAAGGAAAAAGTTATTAGATGCGAGGTATGTTGATTTTCCAATTCCGATAGGAATGACTATTTTCAGAGACGAAATAATAATTATAGATTGGGGAGAAAAACCCGTAGGAATGTTAATTCGTTCTAAGCAAATAGCAAACAATTACAGAAAATTATTCTATGACATTTGGAATAAAGGAAAGAAATAAAAAAATTAAGCAGCTTCTTCGTCTTTGAACGCCGGAACTGCATTTCTTGAGATAATCATGACATCGCCGATGTTCATAACTAAATTATGAGGCACAATGACTCCTTTTGCACTCCCCAATATCTTAGTCAAGAATGAACTCTTTGTCGCTTTAATTCTCCAACCACCAACTTTTGTTGATGTCAATACTGCTTCTTCAACATCGCCGAAGTAATCTCCAGCATCTGTAAACACTCTCATTCCAAAAATTTCACTTACCTTTCTTATTTTAAGCATTGTCTAAGCCCTCCGTCAGGATATGGATATTTATAAGTCAGAATATTTAAATACTTTTCTATTCCTCAGTGAATACTGAGGTTAAAGTGACGAAACACCTTAAACCAAGATTATGTCACTTTCTACCGAACAATGAGCCCTAAATGCGATATAAAAACCTAATTCTGATAGGAAGTTCTCATGTTTCTAAAGACAGCGTAAATCTGGTCAAATCTACCATTGAAACTGAAAAACCGGGCATTATTGCTATTGAGCTAGATAAAGATCGCCTTAATGCTCTATTAAACAGCAAAAAACACTCATACTGGATCAAAGGAATTGGAATAAAAGGCATGCTTTTTGCCTTGTTTGGGGCTTGGATTGAAAAAAAGATAGGTCAGATAGTTAAAGTTAAGCCTGGGTCTGAAATGAAAATGGCGATAAACCTTGCAAGAAAGCATAATTTAAAATTAGCGCTAATTGATCAACACATAATAATAACATTAAGGAGATTTTCCCAAACAATAACGTGGAAAGAAAAACGAAATTTTGTTGTTGATTTGATATCCGGAATAATAATGCCAAAGAGGCAGATGAAAAAGTTCAACTTATCAAATAATGATTTAACAAAAGTTCCTGATTCGAAAACAATATCAAAAATACTAGAATTTACGAAGAAAAGATATCCTAATTTCTACAATGTTTTAGTTCATGAAAGAAATATTGTCATGGCGAACAACATTGCACATTTAATGAAAGAAAATTCAGATGAAAAGATTGTAGCAGTGGTTGGAGCAGGACATCAGGAAGAAATGATGAAAATGATTAAAAAATTATAATCTCAACAAAAAGCTATATAAACACTCGCCCATTTAGAGCAATAATGAAGAAACTGCTTGAATTGTTCAGTAAGAAGGAACAATTGATGATTTTTCTTACTTCTTTAGTAATAGCGTTTATATTAACATTTGATGAATGGGGTAAGGAAACCTTTGACGTCGTAATCGGACTTGGGAATTTACTATTGGTTTTAATCATTGCAATAATCTCTTTATTCATTAAAATTTCAGTTCAAAAATACTTTTCAAAGAAAAGAGGCTTTGAAGCAGAGTTCAGTCCTTGGATTTTGGGCTTTGTAGTTGGAATTTTATTAATAATTTTAACAAATGGGTCATTTGTCTTCCTTGCATTTGGGGGATTAATTTTCTACATAGTTGAAAAATTAAGACTTGGAGAAATAAGACCAGGAGTTGACTTAGCATTGATTGGTTGGATCTCTATTTTAGGACCATTAACAAACATTATTTTGGCAGCAATTGTAAAAACATTTACTTTCCTTCCAAACGCTTTGATTTTAAAAGTAATTTCTGTTAACTTCTGGATGGCACTATATGGTCTGCTGCCTATTCCGTTCATTCATAAGTTCAAAGTTGGGGGAGAAAAGAAATTTGGAACATCTGATGGATTAAAGCTTCTTTATGCATCTCCATTAGAATATGCTATTGTTTTGGTAATAATGATTATCAATATGGTGATTGTTGTTAACGCAGATAAAACAATTTCGTTGTTAACAACTTTAATTTGCGCGGTGCTCATATATATCACATATAATCTCTTCTATAAACTGAATATAACAAGAAGAAGTGGCAGAGAATATAAGTATAGAATTGAATAGGTAAACGCACTCCATTTCCCACTGGACAACCGCACGTGAAGCTTATAAATTGAAAAACCTTCGATATTCTATGATTACAAAATATTATCTCGATTCATCTATTTGGAGAGATCTTCACGAAGATAGAAAAGACAAATTTAGACCGCTAGGCGAATGGGCATTTGAATTATTGAAAAAGATAAGGAAAAATAAAGACAAAGTTCTATATTCAGATTTGGTCGTAGATGAACTTATGAAAGCCTTCAATGAAAATGTGATAAAAGAGTTATTTAGTATAATGTCCAATGGCGGATTATTGGAAAAAGTAAATGTCGAAAAGAAACATGTGAAGGAAGCTGTTGAATTAAAACATAAATATAATATCCCGTTTGGTGATGCGCTTCATGCGGTTCTGGCACGGGACAACAATGCAATTCTTGTAGCAAGAGACCACCACTTTGAGGAAATTCAGCACATAATAAAAGCTAAAAAACCAGAAGAATTAATCTAATTTAATTCCAAATTTATTTGCGTATTTTTTTGCTACTTCTTTTCTTATTTGATGTAATTTTCCGTCATCGACGCTGATTTTGGCGGAACCTTTAAACTTTTCAATTGTTTGCATAACTAAATCTTTCTCTATCTTATTTATTTTCTCTCTTATCGCTTCCCTGATAAATTCAGTTTTATTATTGTAATGAAGCGGTTCAATCATATGATTAATTTTCTTTGCAATATCTTCCTGAAGCTTAAATGTGACGATTTCCATGGTATTACATGAGTAATACAATGTATTATTTAAACCTTTCTGTTTTTATTCGGGATAATCCCTTCTCCACTGGACAACCGCACGTGAGACTTATAAATCAAACACCCTTTATTTCTTATATGTTAAAGAACATGAAGCCGAGATTGTATCAAGAAACCATCTTTTCAAAGTCTACAACCAAGAATACTCTAGTTGTTCTTCCAACAGGATTGGGAAAGACTGCTTTGGCCATGATGCTTGCCCAACACCGCCTTAATCTTTATCCTGAATCAAAAATATTGTTTTTAGCACCGACAAAACCATTAGTACAGCAGCATATTGAAACATTTAAAAAGCATATTGAGGCGGACGAGAGTGATTTTGCAGTTTTCACGGGAGAAATATCTCCATTAAAAAGGGAAGAGCTTTGGAAAAAATCGAAGATTATATTTTCAACTCCGCAAGGTTTAGAAAATGATGCTATTTCGAATAAAATAGATTTAAGTCAGATTTCTTTGCTAATCTTTGATGAAGCACATCGCGCATCCGGAGACTATTCTTATGTTTTTATTGCCAAACAATACCAAAAGAAAGCAAAATATCCTTTAATCCTAGGTTTAACTGCAAGTCCCGGTTCTGACTTAGAAAAAATAACCGAAATATGCAAAAATCTGTTTATTGAGAATATTGAAGTCAGAACAGAAACTGATTCTGATGTTAAAGAATATATTCAGGATGTTCAGATAGATTGGGTTAAAGTTGACTTACCTCCTGCATTTTTATTCATTAAGAATACAATAGAACGGTGCTATCATTCTAAACTTAATGAAGTTAAAAATTACGGATTTCTTAATTCTGTCTTAATGAGAAAAACAGATTTGCTTGAATTGATGACAAAACTTCATTCGATGCTAAATTCGGGAGAAAAATCGATGGAGATAATGAGAAGCATTTCATTATTGGCCGAGGCAATGAAAATACAACATGCTCAGGAACTTCTTGAAACTCAGGGAATTCATGCTTTGTTTATGTATCTTCAGAAACTACTGGATGAAAGCACTAGAACAACGGTAAAAGCGCTCAAAAATTTAGTTACAGATGAACAATTTAGAATTATATTTGAAATGACTAAGAAGTTGTATGAAAATAATGTTGAACATCCCAAGATTGCTGAACTCAAAAAGATAGTTTTGAACAATAAAAATAAAAAAATAATAGTATTTACTCAATACAGGGATACTGCATCAAAAATAAAGAAAGAACTTGATTTATTGAATTCTAAATCAGTTGTTTTTGTAGGGCAGGCTAAAAAGAAGGAAACCGGATTAAATCAAAAACAGCAAAAACAAATTATTGATGATTTTAGAAATGATTTATTTGATATTTTAATTGCAACGAGTGTTGCAGAAGAAGGATTGGATATTCCCAGTGTAGATTTGGTTGTTTTTTACGAGCCAATACCGAGCGCAATAAGAACCATTCAAAGAAGAGGCCGTACAGGACGTAACGATTCTGGAAGAGTAATAATCTTAGTTGCAAATAAAACTAGAGATGAAGGATATCAATGGAGCACTTTCCACAAAGAAAAGAAAATGCACAGAATCTTGAAAGATTTAAAAAACAAAATTGTTTTTAACGAATTAAAGGATGAAAAACTCGAAAAGTATCAAGATAAACTAAAAAATGAAGATATTAAAATTATTTGCGACGATAGAGAAAAATCAAATGGAGTTGTTAAGCAATTAGTTGAATTGGGGCTTAAAATTGATCTCAAAAGACTTGATATTGGGGATTATCAAGTAAGTGAAAGATGTGTTGTTGAATTAAAAACAATTCCCGACTTTGTTGATTCCATAATTGATGGAAGATTACTTGAACAACTCAAGAATTTAACAAAAGTCGACAGACCAATCTTGATATTGGAAGGAATTGAAGATATTTACTCACAAAGAAATATTCATCCTAATGCAATAAGAGGTATGCTTAGTACCATTGCTGTTTCGTATGGAATACCGATAATACAGACTAAAAACAACAAGGAAACAGCCGAATTGCTTCATATAATTGCCAAAAGAGAACAAGACCCCGAGAAAAAACACTTCAGTTTACATTCAAAAAAGCCAATTTCAGATAAAGAGCTTCAAGAGTATGTAGTTAGTTCATTGCCTAATGTCGGTCCTTCTTTAGCAAAAGAACTTTTACATAAGTTTAGAAGTGTAAGGAAAATATTTACCGCAAGCGAAGAAGAACTTAAAAAAATTCCAGGAGTTGGAGATAAAATAGCAAAAGATATTCAAAAAACATTGGATAATGACTACTATGTCTGATGTTATTTCTTTTTTGCTTCTCTTTTCTGTTCAATCATAGCTTCCAGTACCGATATTAATTTCTGCAATTCATCCATTCTTGTTTTGTAGGATTCCGACTTTATATTATATGAAGAAGCTGTTATAGTTTTGTATTTAAGATAATCTTCCTGAATTTTTATTAGTGAATCTTTAAATGAATCTAATTCTCTTTTCAATAACCATATTTTTCTTTTTGTATATATTCTTTTTCCAATTGGAATGATAAAAGGTGCTGTGACAAGCAGAATAATGAATATAGCAATAGACTGTCGCCAGTATTTCTGGAAGAAACTTTGCGTTCCTTTAAGTATGCTTCTAAATCTTAATTCCTGCAGTCTGATCTGATCTAGCTTTAAGTTTGCATCGTCGATGAGATTGTCTGCCTCATCAAATCTCTCTTCAATCAGCGACTTCCTCGCCAGACTAATTAATGCCGCCCCTTCAGAAATATCTACTCCTTCCTTCTTGTATTTTTTTTGCTTTTCTTCAGCCAATGCGATTCTGTCCACTATGTAAAATGCCTGGTCTTTTTTGAATGATATAAGCTGTGTCAGCCTCATAACCTCAGAAAAATTCTGCGGTTTTATCTCATTGTTCGGTGTTGATGAGAAGATAGATAAAAGTGAAATTATATATGCACTTTTATCCGGGCTTTCGGCAGTTGTAACTAATAATTTATCAGATGTTCTTCCAATGAAATATCGTTTAGCAACTAGCAAAGTGTCATTCAGCAGAAATGTATTTATTCCCAAAGAAGCCACTTCACGTATATCATCATCCGTTACGATGAGGGCGTCTAAAGCACTACTTTCAGTAATTTCCGCAGGAGGGGTGTAAAAAAATCTTGAAGTGACAGAACCGGTCAACATAGTATTCCCTTTGAGAATCTGCAATGAAAATAACTGCGAAGAAACTAGTGTTACAGCTACAAAAACAAATAAAAATAGTATTACCTTCCAAATAAATTTCATTTTTTTCTCTTTTTGGATTTTTGCCTTTTATTTTTTACAGGTTTTAGCCTGTTTAATCTTTCCCAAATATTAGGCACAACTTTAGTCTCTATATACTTTTCTATTTTACTGCCTATTCCCCCTTTAAATTTGGTTTCTTCATGCTCTAATTCTGCAATCCTTTTTTGTTCTGCTTTATATATTTGTTCAAATCTTTCTTTTGTCAATTCTCCTTTCACTAAGAATTTTGTCTGAGATTCTTTTAATACATCAGTCAATTCTTCCTCTTCTTTTTTTACATTAGCAAGAGCCTCTCTTGTCTGCATTAAAAATAATCGTTTATTTCTTAGTTCTATTTTTTGTTTCATTATCTCATTCAAACGATTTTCATTACGAGCCATATTTTTCACATAATCTTCATTAGATAACTTGCCTTTTTCCAAGAACAATTTTTGTTCAGTTTTCATTGAATTAATTACAATATGCTCTTCCTTTTCAAGTTCTGCAAGTCTAAGTCCAAGATATGCAATCATTATTCTTCCGTAGGCATATATTAACAAAAGATAAACAAATATTGAACCAAACATTAACAGAGGCCAGTATTCTTCAATGAACCATAGAATATTTACTCTTCCCCTAGTTTCTAAGAATAACGTTAATTGAGTTTCTTTTGCTCTGTTAAGCGCAGATATATAGTCTTCTCTCTCAAATGCTTTTTTTACTAATTCGAATGCTTTTTCTGTTTCGGCTGTTTTCAATAATTTTCCTTTTGCTTCAATTATTGAATTTTCTATTTCTTTCATTAAATCGTTTACTTTGAATACTGCATCAACTTGAGAAATAATTTCATTTGCAATTTTGAATGATTCTTCATACTTCTGATCTTTTGCCAGTTCCTCTGCTTGGGCCAGCAATTCATTCAAATAATTAATGGTGAACTTAGCATCATCTGCTCTGCTGATGGAATTTTTTGCATTTTTAATGGAATCGAGCACTTCTATTTGAGATACTCCGAATACTCTGAATGTGACTGTTCTTGTTTCAAAAAATTTCTTTTTATTGAATCCTGCTTTAATCGGATCAGTTGCAACAATGTCTGCAATGATTGTTACTGTTAAATTTATAGCCCTCGTTTCTAAATACATTGGTGCAAAAATTGCGAAGTCATATCTTTTATTTTCAAGGAAATAAATCTTTTCCGGACTAGAAGGACCTAATCTGTATACTCCCAATGATGCAATTTTGTTATCGATGCTTCTGAGAGGAATTGCTATATCGGCCGTTCCATCATTATCAATATCTATGCTTTTTATTTCACCTACGCTGAGATTTACTGAAACTGGTTCAGATTTCACAGTAATAACAACAGAATCGGTTCCAATTCGGTCTGCAGTAATCGTATGTTCACCGATATTTTCAAATGAGAATGGAATGGTTTGTCCTATCCTGCTTAAAGTATTAGAACCGCCTTCCACAAACACTAAACCTTTAGTATCAATAATTGGAGTTATTTTTACGTATCTAGATAATACCCCCTCTACCTCAAAATGCACATTTTCAATTACAGCATCCCCGTATGTATTTGTTAAAAAGAGATGTGTTTCTTTCGGAGAACCTCTTTGTGCAAAGAGCGTTTGTTTAACGGAACTAATTGATTCGGGTTGAGCTTGCAATATTTCCGCGATCCCCAGTATTCCTTCACTCCCTATTAATTCTATATTACCTATTGCGCTTTCTTCCACACTCCTTCTGCTTCTGCCTCCACCAGTACTTGCGGGAGAAACAACAGATAACCAAGTTAAGTTTAAAATATTAAATTGATTGGAAAATTCAATTCCAGGAATTAATAGAGTAGCAGTTCCTCCCGAACAACTGAAAGAAGTATAATTCCGTCTGAATAAACCTGTACTGCTTGCATATTCAATTCTTAATAATGTTCCGCATGAATCAACATCAAATGTTAAAGTCACATTTGTTCTGCTTTGATTATATCCTAAGATGATGTGTTTTGATGCTGTGTTTGGAGAGGACATGTTTATTAATCTTGTAATCAGCATCGTTTGATTAGGAAATGACTGATTTAAATCGGGAATCACGTAAGAGAATGTAGAAGCTGAATAAGACAGATTCTTAAAAACAATTGAGGAATTATCAATCTGGATATAATCAAAAAATGGTGTTCTGTCAAATATCACGGATGAATTTGTAAAATCAGCAATTAATGTAGCATTATCACTAGCAAAAACTGTGGTTGTCAAAAAAACCATCCAAAATATTAAGGTCCAGTTTTTAATAGACATGCCGCGTCCATCCATATTGTTTGGCCATTAGCTAATGTTCCTAAAGATTGTAAAGTTGTTATTGCCGCTCCGCAACGCATAGAGCCAGTATTAATGAAAGATAACGTTCCTGTCCCTATATTGCAGTCAGAGACAATATTACAATTCTCAGTCATGTCAATTTCCCAAGCATTATTTAATCCGGGACAATTGCAAGTTGTAGCCGATTTTGTCCAGAATGATTTCGAACCATTTACCTGACAATTGTTTGCTAAGGTACATGATGAAACATTGAAGAAATACTGAGTTGCAGGATCAAGTCCTGTTAAAGTTACGTTATGTGCCGTTACTGAATTTTGAATGGGTCTTGTGGTGCTTAATCCAGCGACAGATGCCGTTGTTCCATATTTAACTGAAGTATTTCCTGCAAGATTAGTTGTCCAGTTGATTACGACCGAAGTTTGACTTTGTCCTGATTTATTTATTTGTGAGATGGACATATTTGTTATTGTTGTGAAAGAATATGAGCCATTTACTTGTACACTATCGAGATAAGTAGATGAAACGTTAAAATAGTAGATTTGTCCTGCTCTTAATCCGGTCAATGTTACATTATGGTTCGTTACTGAATTTTGAATTTGTCTTACATTAGTCATTCCTGCCACGTCATTTGTTTTACCATATCTTACGGAGGTATTAGATGCTAAGTTTGTTGTCCAATTGATTATGGTGCTGGATGTGGTTTGACCTGATTTATTTACTGCCGAGATGGAAACATTGCTTTTTGTAATTAAAGCAAACGATCCATTTAATGCAATACTATCCAGATAACCAGAAGTTATATTGTAAAAATATTTAGTTCCAGCAACTAAACCTGTTAATGTTACATTGTGTGCAGTCACTGAATTCGGTATTGTTCGTGTTAATGTTAAGGATTTTGTTTTACCATATCTTATGGATGTATTTCCTAATTGACTTGTTGTCCAGTTGATTACTGCAGTGCTTTGTCTTGTTGTATTTTTGGAAGATGATATTGTTACGTTGCTTTTCGTTACAAATACAAATGAACCGTTTAATGCAATGCTATCTAGATTTCCTGAAGTGATATTGTAATAGTAAATTGTTCCGGCCTTGAGTCCAGTCAATGTAACATTGTGGACAGTCACTGAATTCGGTATTGTTCGTGTTAAAGTTAAAGATTTTGTAGTTCCATATCTTACTGAAGTGTTGGATGCGACATTTGTTGTCCAGTTGATTACTGCTGAACTTTGTCTTGTTGTATTTGTTGAAGCTGAGATGGAAACATTGCTTTTTGTAATTAAAGCAAACGATCCATTTAATGCAATACTATCCAGATAACCAGAAGTTATATTGTAAAAATATTTAGTTCCAGCAACTAAACCTGTTAATGTTACATTGTGTGCAGTCACTGAATTCGGTATTGTTCGTGTTAATGTTAAGGATTTTGTTTTACCATATCTTATGGATGTATTTCCTAATTGACTTGTTGTCCAGTTGATTACTGCAGTGCTTTGTCTTGTTGTATTTTTGGAAGATGATATTGTTACGTTGCTTTTCGTCAAAATTTTGAATGTTCCATTTATCTTGCACTGACCGGTATTAGTATCACAAGAGGTTATGTTGTAAAAATATTTAGTTCCAGCCTTAAGCCCAGTCAAGGTAATATTGTGGGTTGCAGTTTGGAATTGACTTGCACGCAAAGTACTTAATCCAGCGACAGATGCTGTTATTCCATATTTTACCGAAGTATTTGTATTGACATTTGTTGTCCAGTTAATTACAGCAGTGCCTTGCCTTGTTGTGTTTGTTGAAGCAGATATCTTCGTATTGTTCTTGAAAGCAAACGAGTATGAATTATTTGATTTACAACTGTCTAAATAACATGAGGAAATGTTGTAAAAATATTTTATACCCGGAGTCATTACTCTTAACGTGACATTGTGTGCAGTAACCGAGTTTTCGATATGTCTTTTAGTTCCTAAACTTACAGCTGTTCCGTATCTTACAGTCGTATTTGAAGCAACATTTGTAGTCCAGTTAATTGATGTAGTTTGGTTTGTTGTACTGTGCTGTACTTTTGTTGAAATTGTAACATTGCTCCTTGTTGTAAATGAATATGAAGGAGTGTTATTGGTTTTACATCCAACTGAATTACACGAGGTTAAGTTGTAAAAATATTGTGTCCCTGCTTTTAGATTAAATAAGGTCATATTGTGAGCGGTTACTGAGTTTTGTACTGCTCTTAAATTACTTAATCCGGAAACACTTGCTGTTGTTCCATATTTAATCGTGGTATTTGAATTTTGGTCAGTTGTCCAATTAATTTTTATTGTACTCTGCCGTATGTTTGATTTATTTAGGGCAGTTATTGCTGAAACTGTCATTGCTGTTGTTAATAATTTGTATGTTCCATTCACTTGTCTGTTACTATAATAGCTCGAAGTTATGTTGTAAAAATATTTTGTTCCGCCAGAAAGACCAGAAATTGTTATATTGTGACCTAGAGTTGTAAAGTTTACATCTTTTTTGCCAGTCATACCTGCAACCGATGCGGTTGTTCCCCACCTTATTGTAGCATTTGAAGGCATATTCGTTGTCCAGTTGATTACTGCAGTTGTGGCTGTTGTTCTGTTAGTTTGAAGTTTTATAGCAGGCAAGTATGGTATATTTCCTGTTACATTAACATCATCAACATAACAAACTCTATTTGATGTACCTGTAGCTACACAGGTGAACATTATTCTAAAATAAGGAGCAGTTACATTTTCAACTGAAACTGCTGTTTTATTAAATACGAATGTAGTTTCTACTTTTGATGCTGGCAAAGTTCTCATGAGGACCCATGACGAAGTTGAAGCTTTCCAATAGCTGGCATTAATAGTTAAAGCGCTGGCGCTTGTACTCCATTTCCAAGAGAGTGTTATATTTTTCCAACCGACAGTACTTAAGTTAAGAATCATGGTTGATTTCATTGGGTTTGTAGTTGGAGATCTAGCACTATATGTGCCTGTCAAAGGAGTAGTTGTAGAAGCAGTCCATCTGTATGTTACTGCGACTGTTGAGGTATTCGTCCATCTGTTAGTTGTAAACGTTCCAGATTCAAATCCTTCCGAAAAGAAACCAACTGTTCCGCCTTGTGACAAACCGGGGGATGGGTCGAGGATATAGTCGAATTCAACACTTCCTCCTGAAATTCTTAAATCAAATGTATCTTGTTCTCCAATTAAATTTGTTAAATAAACTTTATTGTATTCATTTTCATTCAAAGATGTAAATTCTGCAACCAGAGTACTTCCATCTGTTTCATAAATCTCAATTTTAGGTTTTCCTGAAACAATTCGCGGATAAATGGTAATATCATTGGAAGAAGTCAATTCTTTTTCAAACGTTACTCTTACATAATCTTTGTTCGGGATTGTTTCTGACCAAACATCATCTTGTTGAGAAACTTGAGGATAAATATCTGAAATAAACTGTCTATTTGAATCCAAATGTGATGCTTTTGTTATTTCAATTATTTCGGCAAAAGCAGGATCTTCGGGAGTTAGTTCAACTGTATATTCTTTTCCGGGAGTAATAGATTTCAGTTCGCTCCATTCTCCATTACAAACTTCGGCCGTATAATCCCAGTCCTTGCATTTCATGAGTTTGTTTCCAACTGCATTAGGAACTGTAACTGTTGCTGTTGTAAAATTAACAGCAGTTGGATCTATGGCAAAAGTTTTAACGGATTTTATTCTTTTATCTTTCAATTCTTTAATATCTTTCATTTTTAATTTTGAAATTGTGTCTTTTTTAACAGAATCAAATTCAATCTTGGAAACATGGTTATTTTTAAATTTCACAATGGATTTTTCATAAGGGACTTCTTCTTGGGGAATGTCGGCCTCGTTGGATGATTGAACATCGTTGCTAGGAATAGTACTAGCTTGACTATCCTTAGTAACAGATATGTTCATGCCAGTTTCATTTGATAATGTGTCAAACGCAACGAATCCTGTAATTCTAAATGGCCACGATGCAAAAACAGATGCAACTGAAATTAAGATGATAAGTCCATAAATCAATTTTTTTTTTAACATCATTTGCATCATTTTAGCTTCCCGTACATATTTTTCCGCCTGATTTAAACCAGATGCAGTTTACTCCGGTAAAGTTATATTTATTTGAAAGATTTAACTGACCCTGGATAAATCCGCCTGTTTTGTTTAGTTTTGCATTTGTAACGCTCGTGTTAGATGAAGTGAATCTTGAATTGACTGTGGCGTTGCTTGTTCTTAATGCAGCTATTGCTGCATTTGCTGTT
>JBBSYT010000085.1:0-7779 GCA_038045085.1 Nanobdellota archaeon | reverse complement strand
TGATTTTCCTCTCAAAACAGCCAATGTTGCATCTCTCCTATCCATTACAACAAGCGCAAAAATATCTTCCGACGCAATCATGTCGTGCAATGGTTCTGTAACGAATTTTTTATCACATCGATATAGATTTTGATTTAATGGCATCGGTGGATCAATATAATCGACAAACCAAATAGTATCTCCTTCATTTTCTGCAACATTTCCTGCAAATGCTGCTAATCCGTTTTTAGGGGTTTTTCCAATTGTTCTCAATTGTAAAATCATTTTTTCTAATGCTTCTGTAACATTCCTTCTTGTTGCCGAAGATTTTATGTTAGCCGCTGTGCCGACTTCATCTGATAATTGATTTATTTTCTTTTGAATGTCATAATTCGGAGGGACATAAACTGTTATGAGCTCAGTATGTCTAGCGCTCAAGCTCTCTATTTTCTTAAGAAGTTTCTTTAGTTTATACCGCATTAAAGGGTCGTTAGGGTCTATGGCCATAGAATAATGATTTTTGAATACGTTTATAAGGTTTGCTTTGGGAAACTGAAAGTTCAGCAGAATATTTAAACTTCGGCGATTCTTTTGATTGCTTTAGTCTTGTCAAAATCAGAATCAAAACTGGCTATATTATCTATTCCAAGATGTTTGGAAATCGAAAGCAAAGTGCAGTCGGTAAAACTCAATTCTTTAAATTGCTTGAATAATTCCCATGCTGTTTTAAATTCATCATTATCTGTAGTTAAAAATTCAATTTTTTGGCTGTCAAGCAAAGCTTGTCCCCATTCTTCTGCTAGATCAAAACGCAAGTGCGCTCCAGCAAGCGTCACAAATTCATCAAATACGTAGTCAGAAATAAATAATTTTCCGAATAATCCATTTCGCAATGCTTGCATAATCTTTTCTGCAGATTCGTGATGTTCATCTTTCTTATTGAAGAAAGCAAAAATAAATGATGTGTCAAGTAGTATGCTCATTTTTCACCCATACAGCAACTTATCGACATTTTGGCTGAAGTGCTTAGCATCAGGAACATCAAACTCTACTGGTTCCAAATCCCATATTTCTTTATGTTTTTTATCAGATTTTTTTTCTTCGATTTCCATGGCAAACTTCTTCATTGCTAAGTTTATGGCTTCTCCTACTGAGAGTCCATCTTTTACAGCACTGGCTTTGAATCCTCTCCAAAACTCAGCATTTACGTTTCTTATTGTAACATCCATTTTTGTTAAACTTGTTTGCTTTATCAAACATGTAATACAAACTAATATTTAAGCTTTTCGCTCATTTGTCCTGGGTATAGAAACCTTTAAAAGTGAGCAATGTCCCACAAATTTAGCATATAAAGGCTGTAGCTATCCCTATACAGTACGGGACTGCATTTAGAGAGCCTAAAACGCAGCGTAAAGCTGTGGGGTAGCTTGGTTATCCTCTGAGGTTTGGGACCTTGAGACCCCGGTTCGAATCCGGGCAGCCCCATTTAACTCATTAATTATTATTCAAAATGGCAGAAGCAAAGAAATCAGGCGGTTCAGCAAAAAGATTTGGAGCAAGATATGGCAGAACTACCAGATCCAAAATCAGCGATATAGAAAAGACTATGAGGAACAAAATAAAGTGTCCTTATTGTTCTAAAATGAAAATCAAAAGAGTGGCTGCAGGAATATGGAATTGCAGAAACTGCAATGTTAAATTTTCTGGAGCAGCTTATACTTTGAAGAAAGAAGAAAAAGAAGAGGCAGCTGAAAATGGTTGAGTACAAGTGTTTTGATTGCGGGAAAAATATAGATTCTACATCTTTGAGAAGAATGGTTAGATGTCCATACTGCGGTGGAAAGATGCTTTACAAACCAAGATCAGTTCCTACGAAAGTAAAGGCAAGATGAACAATGCCCGACAAAGTCGTGCAAGCTCATTTTTAACGGAGTAAAAAATGAACAAAGACGGTTTAAAACAATTTCAAATTCTAGAACAATCTTTGCAGGCTGTTCACATGCAGAAGCAGCAATTTCATGCGCAGTTAATTGAGCTTGAAAGTGCTTTAGCTGAATTAGCAATATCCAATACTGCCTACAAAATTGTCGGCAACATCATGGTTTCTTCAAAAAAAGAAGATCTGAAAAAAGATTTAGAGGAAAAGAAAGAAGTTTTCTCTGCAAGGATGAAAGTTCTTGAAAAACAAGAACAAAAATATTCTGAAGAAGCAGGAAAACTTCAAAAAGAATTAATGAAGGGGATGAAGGAGTGAATACATGGTTGCCGTTTCTGAGCTTATTGATTTGTTAACTGAAATTTCTGAAGATTCCGTTTCATCTAAAAATGTCAAATTAAAAATAAATCATATTGTTGCTATTCTAAAGACAGATAGCGATATTTCTTTGAAGAAGAATAAAGTTGCACATGAACTCGATGACTTAGCATCGGGAAATGATATTGATTCGTTTACAAGAACTCAACTGTTGGGCATTGTCAGTGCTTTAGAGAATGTAGAAGAATAATTAGTAAAGTTCTTTTAATATCGGATTGTTTCTTAATTCCTTAAATGCAATTTCCTGCAGTTGTCTTGCTCTTTCTCTGCTTATTTTTTCAGATTTTCCCGCCATATTAAGAGTCCAAGGTTCTCTGTAGCCATTTAATCCATGATGCTTTTCAATTATTCTTCTTGTTCTTTCATCTAATGTTCCAAGAACTTTCATTATTTTCTCGCGTGTGTCATTTTTTATTGCAACATCCAACGCTATTTCGATTGTTTTGTCGGGAAGAATTTCTCCTAACGTTATATCGCTCTCTTCAGATAATTTCGCATCAATACTTCCAACTCCGCTGGGCATTCTTGCTACCTTGAGTATGTTCTCATCTTTTGTTCGATAATTCTTTTTAATTTTAATTTTGCTTGTTCCGTCAGGTTCAAACGTTTCTCTTACTCCGTATGATGCAGAAACAACATTTATTGGAATGTAGAGGCTTGTTAAATTATCTCCAACTAACCAAAGCAGTTCCTTTCTAATCCAAGTCGTTGCATGTGTCGTTATTGCACATCTTTTTTTATAGTTGTATCTATCAACAGCTTCTATGAGTCCCATTTCTGCCGCTTGAACAAAATCTCTCAATTCCAGTCTTGGATTGTTTTGGCTTCTTTGTTTCCATTTTGCATAAAAATAATATGCTGACTGTGATGCAAGTTTTAAATTACACATTATTAATTCGTTTCTTGCGTATTCTTTTTCTTTAGGAGTTCCTTTTTTTAATTTCCTGCCTAAACTTAGTTGTTCATCTAAAGATAGAAGTCTGTGTTCATACTGACCATGTTTTCCGATATCATATTGTTCTTTAGTCATTGTTTGTCGTCATCAACCCTTTTTTAAGAAACAGTCAATGGCGATTAAGCCTTGACGGTTGACACTACAGAACTTGTCGTATGTTTTGTATGTGTCATAACGAAAACAGAATATAAGTGATTATTAAAGGTTTCTATTGCTTAGGAACTAAATGTCCTGAGTCGTAATAGTCCTTTATTCCTTTTTCTATATCATATTCAGGAACGAAACCTAGAAGTTCTTTAGCTAAGGACATATCGCATAACGTATAATCCTGATATTTTCCAACAAATGGATTTTCAATATATTCTGGCTTCCTGTTTAGTCTCATTACTTTATTTAATATTTCAACAATTTCATTGAACGTAGTTGCTTTTCCTGAGCCACAATTAACTATGCAGCTTTGCTTAGCTTTTGAAGCCAAAATATTTGCCCTTACAACATCTTTGACATAAATATAATCTCTCTTTTGTTCGCCATGTTTAAACAATTTCGGATTTCCTTTGACCATCTGTTCTGCAACTTGCGTAGGATAACATCTCATTTTTCCTTTATGACTTTCCCCCGGACCATATACGTTGCAATAACGCAGACCAACAATAATAACATCCGGGTGTTCTTTTGCAAATTTTAATGCAAATTCATCAAGAAGTTTCTTCGATTCTCCATATGGATTTAATGGATTTTGTTTTGTTTTTCCTTCAACATATGGCGCAGGCTCATTTCCGTATGATGCTGTGGAAGATGCATAAACTATTCTTTTACAGCCATATTTCACAACTTGTCTAAATAATTCTTTGGAAGCCTCGACATTAACATTGAACATTTCTTCTTTGTCAAGAATTCTTGTATCAGTTATCGCTGCTTGATGAAAAACAACGTCTAATTTTCCGAGCTTCTCCCATTTTAAATTAGTAAATGTTGGATATATGCATTTAATTCCTGGAACATCCTGTTCAAGCTGATGACCAGTTATAATAACATCGTTCCCTTGTTTTTTGAGTTCTTTCGCAAGATTAGAACCTATGAATCCTGTACCGCCAGTCACTAAGCATCTCATGGTGATTTGTTTAAAATGGTCATTTATAAAGATAACGAACAGCACATCTATACGTATAGTCAAATATCTTTAAATACCCTCGTTGATTAAATATAATATGACAAAATTTATAGTATCTTCTGGAAGATTAATAGACAAATACATCTTCAAACCATTGTGTAACATTCTGAGTGTTTTCAAAGTAAATAAAGAACTAAACAAATCGAAAATAAAGAAGATATTAGTTGTTAAATTATGGGCGCTTGGAGATTCTATTGTTTTACTTCCAACGTTAGTCGCATTAAAAAAACAATTCCCTAAAGCTGAACTTCACGTATTGTCTCATCCGAGAAATAAGGTAGTTTTTGAAGGACAACCGTTTATTGACCAAGTAATTGATTTCGGATTAATTAATATCTTAAAATTATTTAGAAAATATGATGTTTGCATAGATTCAGAACCTGCATTGAACGTTTCCGCAGTTATTTCATTTTTTGCATCAAAACACACAATTGGATTTGACCATGGAGCAAGAGCAAAGCTTTATTCTCAAACATCTGAATTCAATAAAAAAAGACATATGGTTCAGAATTACTTAGATTTAGCAAGAAAAATTGGAGTTAAATATGATACAGATAAATTAATTCCATTAATTACTTTACAGAGTGATAAAGACTTCGTTTCCACTTTCTTAAAAAATCATCATATCTCAAAAAAAGACTTTGTTGTTGGAATTGCGCCAGGAGTTGCTGAATCAGTTAAATTCAGAATGTGGCCTTTGAAGAAATTAGCAGAATTATCGGATATTTTAATTAAAGTCCATAAGGCAAAAATTATCTTTATAGGAACAAAGGCAGACAAATCACTAGTGGGAGAAATCACATCAAATATGACTGGAAAAACTATTGATGCGACTGGACAAACTTCAGTAAAGCAAGCAGCCGAATTAACAAGAAATTGTAATATTGTAATAAGCAACGATTCCGGAACGATGCACATCTCTGCCGCTATGGGAACGAAAACTATTGGATTATTCGGTCCCAATACGCCTTTATTGTGGGCTCCGTACGGAAGAAACAACACATTTGTATTCAAACCAAAGAAAGGATGTCCATTCATGGATAATAAAAACCCAGAACTAACTCCGACACATTTAACAAAAGACCAAGAAACGTGCATGGATGCAATATCTGTTAATGATGTTCTTGATGCAGTTAAGGGGTTGAAATGAGACTTGATAAAATAAAAACACAGGAAGAGTTAGCGGAAATAGTTAGAATACTAAAAGATCGAGGTAAAACAATAGTCACTACAAATGGCATATTTGATTTGATTCACATCGGGCATATCAGATCATATGAGGACGCAAAAAAATTCGGAGATATACTTGTAGTTGGTATAAATTCAGATTCGTCTGTAAGGTACATTCGCGGAGATAAACGACCTTTAGTCCCACAAAAAGAAAGAGCAGGACTTCTTGCTGCTTTAGATATTGTTGATTACGTCACAATTTTTGAAGAGACTGAGCCGAGCAAGTTTTTAGATAGGATAAAACCGAGCATCCATGTTAAAGGAAGAGATTGGGAAAATAAGTATTGTCCAGAGAAGGAACTAATTGAAAGAAATGGCGGAAAAATGAAGTTCATTGACCTCGTTCAAGGATTTTCAACTACAAATCTAATCAAAAAGATTGTTGAGGCTTATGGAAATGAAAAATAAGATTCTTTTGTTTAAAGTTGGAGCACTAGGAGATGTACTAATGACAACTCCGTTAGTCAGGCAATTAAGAAAAGCATTCCCAAAATCAGAAATAGTATATTATGTAGGAAAGTATGCTGCAGATGTAATTAACGGAAATAAGAATTTAGACAGGATCGAAGTATTTGATCAGAATATATTCTACAAAAAGAATCCATTAAAAGCATTGTCATTAAGAAATAAAATAAAAAGAGAAAAATTCGATTTGGCTTTTGTTCTTGATAAACATTGGTCATTTGGACTGTTCGCAAAGTTATGCGGTATTCCTTTGAGATTGGGGTTTAACAGAAACGGAGAAGGAAAATATCATACTCATTCGATGATATATCAACAAGTACGGCACGAAGTTCATTACTATCTCTCGCTTCTAGAACTACTAAGCATAAAACCAAATAATGAAGATATCAACCTTGAACTCCCATTAGTAAAGAAAGACTTGACATTTGCCAATTCCTTCTTCAAGAAGAATAAATTAACAGGAAAAGTTATAGGAATAGTCCCGGGGGGAGGAAAGAACCCTGGAGAGAAAGAGCCAATAAGAAGATTGGCACCAGAAAAAGTAATTGAATTACTAAAAAGACTTTCTAAGACTAATAAAATATTGCTTATTGGCGGTCCTGAAGATGTAGAATTATGCGATGGAATAATAAAATTCTTGAAAAGTGGCAATATCATTTCTGCTGCCGGAAAATCATCAAGAAAACAATCGGCAGCATTGATGAAGAAGTGTTCAGTAATAGTTTGCGGAGATTCCGGTCCGATGCACATAGCCTCAGCGGTCAACGACAAGATAGTCAGCTTATTCGGACCTACAAACCCGAAGAGGAAAGCGCCATTACACGAAAGTAGTATTGCAATATGGCACGACCAAGAAATTTATGAAGAAAGCTACGAATTGTATGGAAAACTCCCAGATATTAATAAAAAATGGATGACCAAAATAACGGTTCGAGAGGTCGAAGAAGCAATTAAACGATTATTACTTAACTAAGCTTTCAATATATTCTTGTTTATACTTAAATCCGTTCATTTTAGTCAGTTTCTCTATTGCTCTGTCGAATTTAGAGCCGTACTGTGCCCCCTGCTTTTTTCTCCAGGCAAATTCCTTTGGAAGTCCCATTTCTTCTGCAATCTCCCTTAATATGATTTTCTTATGTTCAGAATTTATCTTCTTTTCTCCTTCAAATTTCATTGCTTCAATAACTACATCCTCATCTAAAAAAGGAACAAGTAAGTCAATTTTCAAAGCGTTTCCAAGTGTAACGTCTCTAAATAAGTCTCTAGACCACATCTCTCTTAATCCTCTCCAACATTCCTCATTCACATCATTGCATTTTTCATGTCTTTGATAACCGGCAAATATTTCTTCAGCTCCTAGTCCGGAAAAGAATATCTTTTCTTTGGCGATTGACTTTGCAGCAATAACGACTGAAGCAACATCAAGTGTTACAAAGTAATTTGCATCAAATGTTTTTGGCTTTGGAAACACTTTCATTGCCTGTTTCAATACATCCTTTATTTCATTTAAATTAAATATCTTTTCTACGTAAGTTAAATTTAATTTTTTAGCTAATTCTCTCGCATACCAAACATCAGGAGGAACTTCTCCCGATTCACTTTGGTAACCGACAGTATAACATGTAAATTTTAAATTTAATTTTTTACATATTAAAGCAAGTA
>JBBSYT010000084.1:0-1905 GCA_038045085.1 Nanobdellota archaeon | reverse complement strand
CACGAAACAGCAAAATTAAAAATGGTATATGAGGCATTAAAAGAAGGGCATATACTAGTCACAGAATGTATAAGCGCAGACGGTAAAAGAAGATTCGACTTTATAGACTTCGATACGGGGAAAATAAAGGAAGCAGAAACAAATCATAAGATTAGAAAAGCTGGAGCTATTACGGTGGATATATGATAAGAAAAGTAAAAAGAAAATTATATTATTTCGGTGTAGATTTTGGTAAGGGAAAAGATATTTGCATAATAAATGGAAAAGTTGTTGATAAACAATGATAAGAAAAATACCAAGAAAACTGCTTGAAGACATAGCAGAAGAAAAATTAAGTATATTAAGCGATATAAAATTTGTGAAAGCTTTAATGAGGGAAGCAGGTATAGAAATGATGGAAACACTATTAAAAGAATTGGAGGTAGAGATAGAATGAAACTTTTAACATTAGATTTAAGCTTGAACCACACAGGCGTTGCTGTTTTTAAAGATGAGAAATTTTTGAAAAGCTTGGTTGTCGAACCCAACTTAAAAAAGAAAAAAGACGAGCTGTTGACTGGTGAAGTGAGAATAAGTTTCATATTAGATGTTATAAAGCAAGTAGTAAAAGAATATTCTGGCTTTGATACAAGAGACATAGTAGTCATAGAAGGACCAAGTTTCAATTCAAAAGGCAGGTCAACAATTGACATTGGTGAGCTTCACGGTGTCGTCAAACATTATTTCTATGAAAATAAAGTACCTGTAGTGATAGTTCCACCAAAGACATTGAAAAAATGGGTCACTGACAATGGAAATTCTGACAAAAACCAGATGTTGCTACAAACATATAAAAGGTGGAAAATCGAGTTTTCTAACGATAACGAGTGCGATGCGTTTTGTTTGGGAAAATATTATCTTGATGTTATAATGAAATGATGTCATAAGGTATGTCAAAGGATGAGATGTGATAAAAAATGAATAAGAAAAATAAGAGAAAACTTTTTCTTTCAGTAACAATATTATTATTGTTAATTTTTGGTTCAATACTAAAACAATCTATTGAAAAACACGATATGATTTCTACTGAGAATTGGACTTGTCTAGATTGGGAGAATGAAAGTGTAGTTGTAGAAAATATTACTATACATACACAAATAAACTGGCGCAATGCAACTGCTACTCCAGAACAACGGCTTAGTGAAAAGATAGATGAAAATGGATATATAAAGGGTGGCACTTACCAATATTATTATGTTTTTAGTAATTGGGGTTGCGAACTTGATAACAAGTATGAAGACAATGTTACATTATATGATGGTGTAGAATACAAACAAGAATTAAGATGGCAAGAATTTTATAGTTGCAAACTATTAGTGTCTAATACTAAACCTAAGCAATTTTGTATTCAACAGGGTCTGAATTGCAGAAATGAAACTAAACCTTGCATTCTAAATTATAAGCCTGATGAATGCAAAGTATCGTGCGCATACACTGCAATGATTAATGAAGCTAAAAAAACAGAATTTGACTTAGCTCAATGTTTCTTGAATTGCGGTGACTCTACAATTTGTGCAAAAGATTACAATGGTAATTATCAATATGTGAGTGAAGAAGATATAATCGAAAACACAAAAACAGACTGCGACTCATACAGGGATGTGAATTAAGAATGAATGAATTAAAAAAATGCCCTCAATGTAAACATATTATACACTTTCCCTTAGTAGAAACTGTTATTACAAGAGACAATGAGGGTAATACAATAGAATGTTCTTATGAAGGTGGATGCAACCAAGTAGTCTATATTAAATTTGATAGCATTAAAAATTATCACGAACATTGTGACTGTGATTATCAAAAAGACATTTAGAGAGAATTAAAATGAAAGAGTTAATAATAGCTACAATAAGTTTTTCTTTGTTT
>JBBSYT010000083.1:0-7266 GCA_038045085.1 Nanobdellota archaeon | reverse complement strand
TCCCCATCAATATTTCCCCAATTTCCTTGACCATGCACCAAAGGATATCTTAAAGCCCAATCTTGAGCCATTCTAACCATAGAATCGTAAACAGCAATATCTCCATGAGGGTGATATTTACCAAGAACATCTCCAACTACAGTTGCTGATTTTTTAAATTTTGCAGAATGCTTTAATCCTAATTCGTGCATTGAAAAAAGAATTCTTCTGTGAACAGGTTTGAGGCCATCTCTTACATCGGGCAGGGCTCTTCCAACTATTACAGACATGGCATATGCCATGTAAGATTGGACCATTTCATCTTCTATTTCACGAACTACAATCTTTTGTTCTACTTTCTGTTCAGGTTCCATTTTAAACTCTGATTTAACCCCCTAAATGATGTTTTTTATGCTTAATTTCTTTATAAAAGTATGCTTTGTAGAAGGGGTTTAGAGAGGCTGTAGATACGTTTTACAAGGGTTTGACGGGTTAAGTTTATTTATTATTTTCTATATGGAAATGATTGAATAGGTTAGGTTTAAATAAAATATAGGAGTAGTAGCTGGATGACGACAAAAACAAATTTAGAAGACGTGATAACAAAAGACCAATTAAGTCACGCTAAATTTATACTAGGATTTGGTAGTATTCTAACCGGAATCGCGGGCATGTTTGCTGGTGTCTCTTTCTTCCATTTAGTAAGGGTAGATGGTAACTATAAAATGGCTGCGATTGCTGGAGGACTTGCATTTTTAAACGGTAGTGCTGGAATTTACGGTGCCGTCAAAACTTACGGACAGTTAAAAAAATACATAATGCAAAGTAATGTCTAAATATTTTCTTTCGCCTTAGACCTCTGCCTTAAACTAAGCAGCAATTGCTTTTGCGTGCTCTATTACTTTCTTGATATCTCCGGAGAATATATTAGCTTCATCTTGTATTGGTTTACCTCTTTATATACTTTTAATGTCTAAACAACCTGTTCTTTCGCTTTGAAACTTTTGTTACAATAAACACATATCTTTCTTTTATCTTGTAACAGAAGTGTATCTGTTGCATACTTCATTCTGCTTTTGCATTTGGGACATTGTAATAAGAATTCTATTCTCTGTTTCATAATCGATATACCTCATCGTGATGATTTAAACAAAAGAATAAAATAAAATCTTTCTGTTTGTCATATTTGAAAAGCAAAACAAAATTTGAACCTATGTGCACTCGTTTGAATTCTTGTTTTGGTGCTCTTAAATTCTTATAATGTTCAACATCTATGCAGGATAAGATTTCATCAATTTTATTGATAACAATAGAATATTTTACTTTATCTTTCTTTTCGAGTTTAGAAAGCGTTTTTTTAAGTTTTTCCTCGAATTCAAACTCTCTCAATTTCCTTCCTCAAGGAAGCAAGAGTTTTATAGTGCTTGAATTTGCCGTGTTTTTCCAACCTAGTTAATTCCTTTACGAATTCCGGCCTTAATTCCGGTTCAAGAATGTTTTCTTCATATTGCTGTGCCATGAGATCAATTGCTTCACTCTTGTCATTGAGACTGAACTTAGCTTTGATTATATTCAGCACCCTATTTGTATTCTCGCCTATGTTTATCATTGCTTGAACCACGTATATATGACATATATGTCACATATATTTAAGCTTTTTGCTTCCTTAGATAAATAAGAATTTATCAGTTTATAAGTCTCACGCGCACTTGTCTAGTGGAAAGTGATGATAAGGTTTATAACAATAAATGACCATACTGACATTATGAAAGTATTATTCATCTGTAATCAAAATGAGAACCGAAGCAAAACAGCCGAAGAGCTGTTTAAAGATGTATTTGAGACTAAATCAGCCGGCCTTTACAATGAAAAACCAGTTACTAAGAAACAACTTGAATGGGCTGAAGTCATAGTTGTAATGGAAGACGCACAGAGGAAAGAAATTTCAAAAAGATTTCCGGATTTATATCTCAAAAAAAGGATAATTTCCTTAGACATTCCCGACATATACAGATACGATCAAGACTCTTTGAAATCGACTTTAAAATCAAAAATTAAAGCATTAGCTTAACCATTCATCGAACTTATCCTTGGCTTCTTTTTTTGAATTAAACAGTTTTGTCTCCGAAACATGCAGTTCAGGAAGACTGCGAGTTACTTTGTATTTCTTTCCATCAGAACTTTGTAATTCTATTATTGAAACTTCCCATTCCCAATTTCGGCATAGCCGAAATGGGCCCATTTTTGCTTTGCAAAAATTGGGTTTTGTAGAAATGTTTTTTATTCTTTTTCATATAAATAAAAAGAAAATAATTGGTTTAAATATCTGACGCGCACTTGTCCAGTGGAATAGAAAGTAAAACTTCGAATGATGTCGGGATTATTCCTTTTTCTTCTTAGAAATCATTTTTTCCAATTCAGGACTTAATTCTCGTTCTTCGGTTTCTTCTTCCTTAGTTTCTTCTTCTGGTTCTTTTTCAGTTTCAAGTTCTTCTTCTTGGGGAGCTGGTTTTTTATTCTCTTTGACAAATTCTTTAACAGGATTTTCTTCTTTAACTTCATCTTCTTCAAATTTTAAGGGTTCTTCAGTTTCAACATCTTCGAAAACTTCTAAACCATCAACATGTTTCTTTCCTTCTTTTTCCAAACGAACATTTTCTTTAACGCCATATGTTTCTAATCCGAGTTCTCCGCCTTGCTCTGCAAATTTGGTTTGAACAACTTCCTCAACATCTTTAATATCTTTAAAAATCTCTTTGACACCCTTATCCTTCGGTAAATCGAAGTAATCGAAGAATTTTCCTGTTACTTTAACATAATATGTTCTGCCATGTTTTTCTTTTGAAACAAACCCGAGTCTTTCTAATTCTCCAATATGTTCATACGCTTTATTTGTTCTTATTTTAATAACATCTGACTGAGTTGCCGGCTGTTTCCATGCGATAACAGCCAAAGTCTCTAAAATTGACTTTCCGAGTTCAGTGTGAGGATTAATTCTTTCAACAGAGCCCATATATTTTTCATGAACAGTTAATTTCCAAGCGTCTCCCTCTTCAATAACTAACAAAGGAGATTCTCTTTCTGCATACTGCTTTTTTAATTCAACCAAAGCAGAATGCACGTGCTCTAAAGAAGCCTGAGCTAATTCAGTCAATTCTCTTTCGGAAACCGCCCTTCCGACAGCAAATAATATTGCCTCTAATCTTTTGATTAATTCTGTCATTTTGACCTGCGATACTTATTCTTCTCAAGTGTAATTTCTTTGTCAGCAACCATCTTATCAACAAATGGCAGCAGCTGCTCTTCAGAAATTCCTACATTTTTAGATAATTCCTTCATTGTTTTTGCTTTTTCTTTTAATGACAATAAAATATTATTTCTTAGCATCCTAACCATGTTTGTGGATAACGTGGAATACTTTCCGCTTAGTTCATCAAACTTTAATTTGTAAGTTTTAAGCGCTTCATCTATTTTATGAACGGTTGCCTGAATATCTGACAAATAATTTGATAGTTCATTTGCACTAAATGTAATATTCATAGGTTCAGTAACTTCAATGAAAAATGGCATATATTCAAAACAAAACTCAAAAATGCTAACTTTCTGTTTAATTCCGATATCAAAACTAAGAACGGACATAAAAACATCTTTTCCTGATTCTGGAGGCAACCCTTCTAGCTCATCTGATTTTAACTTTCTAGGGGGTTCAATCTCTTTTTTTATGATAAAGTATTTTGTATTTCCTTTTTGGTCTGTATTATTTTTAATATTCTCAAAATAATCATTAGAAATCTTCTTCGCATATTCTCTGGACTTCGTTAAAACCTGGAATTTGGCATTAAAAACGATACCTTCATGACCGACTTCAAATTCAGAATCTTTAGACTTTCGTTTAGAAACTTCTTTCTTTTTCTCTTTCCCAATCTCGGATTTCCGAGATGGGCTCATTTTGGCTTTGCCAAAATTGAGTTTACCGAAGTCAAACAACCCCATTTTATCCTCTAATTTGAATTATTTAATTGGTTTAAAAATCTTCCTATGGTCTTGAGAACAACAAAAACAAAGTCGTTAAAATCATTATAGTGCCAATAAAGTAAGGCACCAATCTTTCTGCTTTCCTCTGACTTGATTCAAACATAATTGTTGATAATGCAAAAGGTTTTGGAGTGCTAAAGGGTGAACTTAACGCATAATTTTGCTGCGAAGAACCTGAACAGTCACCACAATTTTCTTCTGAACTATATTCAGTAACCCTTAAATCTCCAGTAAGTTCTTTTAATGTTTTTTGACTGTCTTTTTGTATCTTGACCTTAAGCTTATAATCTCCCGGGTCCGCGTCAATGACAGAATTCTGCAATTCAACGATAACTGAGCCTTCTGCAGGAATATAAACTTTTTGTTTATTACCCTCTCGTTCATTAGAGTATGTTTTTGAACCACGATAAACATAACTCCACACTTCCAAATCGTGCGAAGTTTCATCCCCTTTTATCTCGACTTTTGCAGTAAAAACATGGTTTGAATTAATTACACTCGGATAATCCACAAAATTGTAACTGAATTTCGGGCTTGAAACATCTGCCAATCTTTCATCACAAACAGCATTGTCTCTTCCATCAATATTTATTGATTCTTCATCTGAAACATCAAGTCCTTGAAATTTAATGTTATATTTTCCAGATTTAAGTTTATCATCACAATTTGGCTTAATCTGAATTGGCAGCGTCATTTCATAAGTAGAATATCTCGAATAGATATTAGATGTTGTTTCTTTGCTTGCCTTTTCATCTTTTTCAACCCATGCCCTAACTTCAGTTTTAGTTGAATCTCCCTTGTAAATTTTAACTCTAATTCTGATTGTTTGGCCAAATTCAGCCTTTTTATCCGTTCCTAAATCATATATCTTCAAAATTTCAATGCTGGAATCCTTTATTCGGGAATAATCAATGTTTTCCATACCGGGAGTTGGTTTTGTATTCTGCCAATATTCGCCAACTAACGAATAAGAATTGCCCTCAACTGACTGGGCATAACTAACATCATCAATTAACGTCCCATCTTCATCGTAAAGCTTAATTTCATCCAAATCATTGTTTAATAATCCTTGAAATCCGAGAATGTGTATTGTTAAATAACCCTTTGAACGAATAACAGTAGTTCCTGCACTCATATCAGTTATGATAAATTTATGGTTTGCTAAATCTTTAAAATAAGACCATTTTAAATCAACATCGTGGTCTGTTGGATTGTATACCTCAATAAATTCATTATCGCTGTCATTTCCTTCTGGATTTGGAAAAATCTCATTAATTTTTATTTGATTATAAGCAAATCCCTGCAAACCAAAAACACTATTTTGTTTTCCCGGAGTTCCGTTGACAATAAAACTTGTATGCCAGTTGTTTTCGATATTTTGAGCAACTGGATCTATTTTTTCCAAAGAATAACCGTTGCCATTTGCGCCCCACTCGCTAAAATATCTTAATTTTGTTACAATTGATTTATTCGGATAGAATAAAGTCAGATTTTCTTCTGTATTGCTGAGATCATTTCCAATTGTTGCTCCAACCGAATATACTGAAGCATTAATTTTAGTGTGATTGAAGCCACTTTCAACAATCAATGAATAACTGGAATTAAAATGTTTTAATTCTGTTAAAGTATCATTAGAATTACTATCGGCAATTATGAATCTGCTGAGATTAATGTATGTATCGTGGTATATTTCAATGAACTCCTTATTGTTGTCGACTCCCACCGGATTATACATAAGCTCATTAAAAACAATGGAATGAGAAAATGGGATAAGAATAATGATGAGCACAAAAATTGCCAATCCTTTCATTTTAACACCTTAAATGTGTCACTATTTAAAAATACTCACAAAACATTTTAAATGCTTTTAAACAATTGTACTCATAGGGGGGTAACAAAGATGTGGCCGTTTAAATCGAAGAAAATAGAGACACTACAGCTACCGCCATTGCCACCTATGTCCGATTCTGAAGACATTTCCTTAATGCCCGAAGAGGTTCCTGAAGAGCTTCCTCCTTTAGAAGAACTGAATACTAACCACACCCCGCGAGAAGTATCAAACCCGGACAGCGAAGAAGGGGTTATGCCAGATATGAATATACCGCCTCAATCAATAACAAGGGGAAAATTTATCTCTCCAAAATCTGAAAAATTCATCATGATGGATAAATACAAGGAACTATTAGGCAAATTAGTAAGCACAAATGAAGAACTAAACAATGTCGATTCCGAATTTTCAAAAATAATGAAATTAAAAGAAGAAAAAGACAGCAAAATTACTACTCTTCAAAATTCACTAGAAGAAACAAGCAAAAAAATAATGTTAATGGAAAATACATTATTCGGAGGATAAAAATGGAAGAAAAATCAACGTTCATAAAAATAGACAGGTTCGAAACAGCAATGTCTGCTCTTTCTGCAGTAAAAAGAAAGCTTATGGAAGCGCAGGTTACATTGGATAAAATCAATGCGGTAAAACAGGAAGAAGATGTTGCAGTTCAAAAATGGGCATCAGATATTGCCGCAGTTCAATCAAAACTTGAAGGTGTTGAATCTGAATTAATGAAAGAACAATGACAAAAGAAAATAATTATTTCGTAAAGATAAATGATCCAAAAAATTCAAGGAGGATTGCTCTAGAAAGCACAAGAGATTTATTAAAGATATTACAGAGCAATGAAGACTTTAAAAAAATAAAACATAAAAAAATGCTTCTTCTTACTCACTTTAAGAAAAATATGGATGAGGTCAGAACATTGCTCGGTGATTTAAGAAAAATGTTGCCGAAGGCAAACATTAAAGAAACAAAAAGAACATTTTCTTCTGAAACGGCAGAAAAACCACATACAGAAGTTACCAGACTTGGACAGGAGCTGGCAGATATTGAAGAAAAGCTTAGCAATTTGTAGATTTTCTTAGTTTGTTGGTATTTTTACTATTATTTTGCCTGGGTTGTTCACAAGCTCGAACTAAGACAAAAAACACAGGTCAAATCTTAATCGTAATACTAACAAACTGAAATATCCTTAGCAACCTTTAAATATCATCTTTTTTCTTGTTAATCTCATGTGGGCAGTTGCCCGGCATAGCCGTGCAGGTCCCCGCTCATTATATTCGCGTGGGAGTAGCGAAGTGGTCAAACGTGACAGCCTCAAGAGCTGTTGGCTTAGTGCCTTCGCAGGTTCGAATCCTGCCTCCCGCAGTCTTTTAACACAACATTTAAATATCAGGTTGAGAACGTATTTTCAGGGG
>JBBSYT010000082.1:0-1812 GCA_038045085.1 Nanobdellota archaeon | reverse complement strand
AAAGCTTTGTTTTAAAATCCGGAAAATATTATGTTAAATCTGTATACGGACTTTCTAGTGAAGTTCGTGAAATTAAGACCGAAGTGGAGATAACTTTGGAGTTAATGAAACTTGAAGATGGTTCTTTGGGGGTTTTTAACATTGGGAAATCTGATTTGAATGTTGAGACTTATGAAACTGGTTCTTTAATTAATAATTCATTAGTTTATGCGGGGGGAGAATGAATAAATTAAATGTGTCATTCGTGTTATTGCTTTTAATTTTACCGTTTGTTTCTGGGTTTGGGGTTACTCCTGCCCAACGTATTTTTGATTATGAGCCGGGAGCGGAGCAGAAACATTCTTTTGAAATAATTAATTCCGAAAATAAAAAAGTACAATTAGTTATACTTCCTCAAGGAGATTTAAATGAGAGTATTGCTCTTTCAAATTATTCAGTTTCATTTACTCCCGATATTTCTAGTATTAAGATAGATTATTCTGTTAAGGTTCCTTCTGGACTTGTTCCTGGAAGGCACAGTGCAGATATTCTAGTTATAGAAATTCCAGACACTTCAGTTTCAGGAACTACATATATAGGATCTGTTATAGGAATAGTTACTAAAGTTGTAGTGGATGTTCCTTATCCTGGAAAGTATGTTGAGTCTGCATTGAGCGTGAGTAAGAGTGAGGATGGTCAGACTGCTTTTGTTATTCCAGTTGTAAGTAAAGGTAATTTGGATATTGTTAGAGCAAAAGCAGTTATAGATATTTTTACTCCTCTTAATGAAAAAGTTGCTTCATTAACGACACAGGAAATTCCTGTCTTAAGTGGAGAACGTGGCGAGTTGGCAGTAAAATGGGATACTTCTGCTGTTGTTCCTGGTCGTTACAGGGCTATTGCAGTTGTATCGTATGATGAATCTATATTAGCTATTGAGAAAGAATTTTCGGTTGGAACTGAAGGTCTGGAGCTTAAAAGTGTAGAAGTAAATGATTTCAGTCTTGGAGATATAGCTAAATTTGAGTTTCTTGTTGAGAATAAGTTAAATTTTGCAGTTGATGGAGCTTATATTTTAATGCAAGTTTTCAATGATGCTGGAGACGTCATGGCTGAATTTAAGTCGGCTACATACGATGTTCAGCCATTTGGAAGTAAGTTACTTGTTGCTTTCTGGGATACTGAAGGAGTCCGAAAAGGAACTTATGATGCAAAGGCGCTTATTAATTTTGGACAGAGTTCAATTCAAAAACAATTGACTCTTGATGTTTCAGATAATGATATTACAGTTATTGGAGTGGGATATGTAATTAAATCTGCTAATGGTGGGGGTAATTCTTTAGTTACTATTTTAGTTATTGTAGTTGTTGTTCTTGTTTTGCTTAACTTAACTTGGTTTTTGATTCTTAGAAGGAAAATTAAGAATAGAAAATAGACTGCAAACTGCAAAATGTTTAAATACTGGCATTATCTTTATTTTTTGAGGTAGATATAAATGGCTAATTTACAAAAGATTGTTGGTGCTTTGCTTGTTCTGACTATTGTTCTTTCTGCTGTTTCTATAGTTTTTAATTTGATGATATTTAAAATGAGCTCTGATAATAACAATGTCTTGAAACAATCTTCATTTTCAGATGTAAAAAATTTTGGAAGTGTAGGATTAGTCGTTGAAGAGAGTGATTCTTCTGGAGGTTCTGGTGGTTAACTCAAAGCTTCTTTCAGTTATGGTGGTTGTGGTAGTGATTATATCTCTTTTTTCTGTGGGCTTAGTTTATCTCTCTGCTCGTAGTCTTTTTAGTGCTATATCTGGTTATGCTACGAGTACTGGTGAAG
>JBBSYT010000081.1:0-1473 GCA_038045085.1 Nanobdellota archaeon | reverse complement strand
TTGATTATTCAGATATCTTGAAAAGAGATAAAACTAATTTAGATATTTTCTGGCTAAAAGATGAAAGCCTTGATGATTTAGATAAATTGCCGGAGCCAAGCGTGTTGGCTACTGAATTGATAGAAGAATTAGGAAACGCTTTGGAACAATTGAAGGAGATACAAGAGGATTTGGCTAAATGACAATTGAGATCTTTTTAATCTAATTTTATTTGTTTGATATATTTTCCAAAAACACTTTGAAATTTCTCTCCGGTATCCTTCATCCATGAAAAATATGATTCCCAATTATTTGTATCTTCTATGTTTGCAGAATATGTTACTTTAATCCTACTTGCATTTTTACTTGGAAGTTCCATCCATTCTATTCTTAGATTAAGAGCTTTCTCTATTTCTTCTTTATACTTTAATAATTCATGGAATAAATTCTTTTCTTTGGGGATATAAATTTCACAGCCTATCTGTTTTTCTCTTGTATTCACTGTATAAGACATATGAGCAATAGAACTACCAATAGCTACTGTATACCAATGTTGAGGTCTTGTTCCCTTAAGTCTTAATTTTGTGTTATTGTTTTGTGCAAATTCTTTAAATTTATTCCAGAATTCTAACTGAAGAAGTTTTGTTTCTGTAGGTTCTCTTCCAATAGATAATGACTCCTTTATTGCCTTTGCCCAGTCATTTGGTTTGGAGATAACTTGAAATTTAGGAGCCATTGGGGAGTCACTAATTTGCCATAATTCCATCTTTACTAAGAAAAAATTAACATTGTCATCTGTGTGCTCATTTAACCAGTCAATTGCACGAATATGCTCATCTCTAACATCTTTGACAATCCATATACTAATCTCGGCATCATGCCCGGAAGAATAAGTGATTAGTTTTCCTAAATGATCGTGATTTGTTGATTCTAATTGATTTTCAATAATTATTTTTCTCCCAGTATTTTCCTCTTCTGCTAAAATATCTACATTAAATTTTCCAACATTTGCTTCAGTTTGAATAAGTTTAATATCTATTCCAATTTCTTCGCTTAATAACTCTAAATTTTCTTCTTTTGCTAGCCATTGAGTAAAATCGTGAGCTTCATGATTCCAAGCCTGTCTTAATTCTACTTTCTTTAACTTTCCCAGATTCTCCATGAAAAAGCTACTTTGTTAATGCTTTTAAATATAACTTCCCTAATATTTTTATGACTTCATTTAAACTCTCCCCCTCATCTCTCAATTTGTTCAAAGAATGCGCTCGGTGCTTTTGGCTTACTCAACACAAGGTTTGGAAAAGACCTGAAGGGATATTTCCTTCATTGCCTTCGGGAATGGATGGCATCCTCAAAATACACTTTGATAAATTTATGAGAAAAGGACTGTTGCCACCGGAATTAAAGGATAATAGAGATACGAAAGGAATGCTCTTATTTGATGATGAAGAGTTGCTTAAAGTGTGGAGAAGCAACTTTAAGGGGATTCAATGG
>JBBSYT010000080.1:0-2517 GCA_038045085.1 Nanobdellota archaeon | reverse complement strand
ATAAGCCAGAGAATAAAAAGAAAATATGATATTTCCGAATTGGCCAAAAAATTGCCAGTCGAACTAAATGTTTTTGATGTCCTTTATATTGATGGCGAGTCTGTTGTTGAACTGCCATTTAAGGAACGCAGGAAGTTGGTAGAGAGAATTGTAGAAGAGGTTCCTAAAAAAATAAGAATCTCTACACAGTTAATTACATCTGATGATAAAGAAGCTGAGAAATTTTATAGAGATGCTTTAAAAATTGGAGAAGAGGGAGTTATGATTAAGAATCTTAATTCTGCCTACATTTCAGGACGTTATGTTGGAACTATGGCTAAACTTAAACCTGTTGTTGCAGATTTGGATTTAGTTATTGTAGGAGCTGAATATGGAACTGGAAAACGTGCTGGAGGGCTGACAAGCTTTATTGTGGCATGTAAAAATGGAGATAAATTTGTTGAAGTTGGAAAAGTGTCTTCTGGTCTAAAGGAAAAAGCATCTGAAGGTACTTCATATGGAGAAATAAATGAACTATTACAGCCACTGATTATTTCAGAGAATGATGAGGCTGTTTTTGTAAAACCTAAAATTGTGGTTTCTGTTACTTACCAAAATATTCAGCCAAGCCCTTCCTATAGCTCAGGGTTTGCCCTTAGATTTCCAAGAATTACTCATTACAGGCCTGAACGCGGAATGCATGATATTGCATCGCTCGAAGATATTAAGCGTGAAGTTGCCAAGATGTCTAGGAAACTTGGGAAGAAATAATTGTTAATAGCAAGCTTTAAATTAACTTTACATCAGGTTAGTTTATGAAAACAGTAGGAGTTATTGGAGGTCTTGGGCCTGAAACAACATCTGAATTTTATCTAGATTTAGTCTTTTCATGCTATAAAAAAACAAAAAAGAACAGACCCTCAATAATAATAGCAAGTGTACCTTTACCTTATGAAATAGAGCAGGATTTAATTATGAAAAATAAAGGTTCTGAGAGATATATTCCTTTTTTGACTAATGAGGCGATAAGACTTGAGAAAGCTGGGGCTGACTTTATAGTTATGCCTTGTAATTCACTTCATGTCTTTATAGATAAAATTCGGGATGCAGTTAAAATCCCTGTTCTTAGCATTATTGAAGAAACTGTAAAATTTCTCAAAAGAAATAAATTAAATAAAGTTGGAATTTTATCCACTTCTGCAACAATTCAGAATAAATTATATGAAAATGCGTTTAAGAAAAGTGGGATAGATTATGTGGCTCCAGATGCTTTTCAACAAGCAAAAATGGGAAAATTTATTCTCAATCTTGTTACTGGACAACAAAAAAATAGAGATAGGGAAGAATTCATTCAAATTATTAATGATTTTGAGAAGAAAAATGTTGACTGCGTAGCTCTTGCATGCACAGATCTCCAATTATTAATCCCTAAACATCCAACTTTAAAGATTTTTGATACAATGAAGATACTTGCGGACGCAACAGTTGATGAAATATTGGCTTAAACTTTTTGAAGACTAAGGTTTATAAAGCAACTTCCTATTTAAATACTGATGCCGGATACGAAATCTAATCTTACGGTTCAAAATATTGTTGCCACTGCTTCTTTAGGAAAAGAAGTTTCATTGACTAAACTGGCTAAAACTCAGAGCAATACTGAATATAATCCTGAACAGTTTCCAGGCCTTGTCTTAAGAGTCAAAAAGCCTAAATCTGCTGTACTTGTTTTTTCTTCAGGAAACTTGGTATGCACTGGAACTAAAAGCATTGCCCAAGTTAAAGAGGTAATTGACCAAGTGATTAAACAATTGGCTAAAATTGGTGTTCGCATTACAGTTAAACCAAAAGTCACTGTACAAAATATTGTCGCTTCTGGAAGCATTAATATCGATTTGAATCTGAACATTCTTGCGCTGGAATTACAAAATACAGAATATGAGCCAGAGCAGTTTCCAGGTCTTGTTTACAAACTTGGAAAACCTAACGCAACATTCCTACTTTTCTCAAATGGAAAGCTTGTATGTACAGGAACAAAGAATAAGGCAGAGCTTGAAGATTCCATGGTTCAGCTTAACAAGAATGTGCAGGAAGTTCTGAAGAGACTGAAGAAAGAAGCTTAATATTGTGAAAAAAATATTTTTTTAGATAAAACTTGAAAGTTTGCTTTGTGACTTTTTGATTTTTAATACTACTTGAAATCTCCAATCTTTAGATTTATTAAGCAAAAAAGAATTAACTGCCGATAGCATTTCTAGAAAATTATTATTAGATGATAAATATGTTTTTCATTTGTTAAATGATCTTGAGAATAATGGTTTAATATTCTCCAATTGCTCACATCCTAGAATTTGGAAAGCTAATTGATGAAATTCTGAAGTGTTTTCTGTTTCATGTCTATTATCATTTGGCTTTTATTTAGATAGTTATTAATTGGAGTTTTTAGTCTTGTTTGCACATCATTAAGAGCTTCTTGTAATGTCTCAAATCTTTTTGGTTCTTCTTTCATAGCAGACCTTGTTATTTCTCTTAATATTCCTA
>JBBSYT010000079.1:0-11350 GCA_038045085.1 Nanobdellota archaeon | reverse complement strand
AGAATTTTAAGATAAAAAATATGCGGGTGGGGAGATTTGAACGCCCGACTTCAAGATTATGAGTCTTGCACTCTGAACCAGGCTGAGTTACACCCGCGTAAAAGCCTGCTTTTTAAAGAAAGCCGGTTATTTTTAAAGGTTTGTCTAAATCCATACATAAGCCTTATATACCCTTGTGGGCGCAAATAGTGTAGAAATATCTTAAGAGGTGGCTAAAAAATGGTACAAGGAAGATGCATGAAGTGTAAGACGCAAAGAGATATGAACAACATGAAAGAAGTGACCATGAAAAATGGCATGAGAGCGGCAAAAGGCGTTTGCGCAAAGTGCGGCACAAATATGTATAAGATTTTAGGGAAAAAGAAATAAATTTTATTTTTTAATTTTCTTAAATTTCTTTATTTATTATAATTTTTATTTTCTAATTTCTTCAGCTAATTTTTTGAGCTCAGCCAAGTCTGTCTTTGGTCCTAACTGAGTTGAAATATAACCTTCATATTTATCAAAGAAAACCTTCTTTTCTGCCAAGATATCTTTAAATTTTTCATCCAAACCATAGATTGGATAAAGTTTAACATGAGCATGATTTACTCCCAACCCTTCCATCACAATTGCCGTTCTTTTTACTTTAAGTTTTTTATCAAGCAATAGTGCTACTTCTTTAACTGCGTTCATCATATCTGAATAAACATTCTTCGGCATTTCAAAAATATAAGAATGATAATGTTTCTTAGGGATTACCAAAGTCATTCCTTTTGTATTTGGATTAACATCCAAAATTGCCATAAAATCATCATTTTCCCATATTTTTGCAGAGTCAAATTTGCCTTCTACGATTTTACAGAATATGCAATCTTCCATAGTCAAACCTATTCTTAAATTCCTTATAAATATTTCCATTACTTTTATATACCTAAAGACGTGCTTTCACCATATGGATAAAAACATAAAAGACAGCTTAATGAAGTTTGCTTTGCAGAACGGAGTAAAGTTTGATAATGTCAATCAAGGGGCCGTAATTTCTAAAGTTATTGGAGAACATCCAAAAGCAAAAGAACACATGAAAGAAATAAGCATTGAACTTCAAAAAATAATCAAAGAAGTTAATTCAATGAGCAAAGAAGAGAGAATAGACGAATTGAAAGAATTAGCTCCAGAATTATTGAAAGAAAAGAAACACGAAATAAGAGAAGGATTAAAAGATTTGCCAAATGTTGGAAAAACTGTTGTTTTAAGATTTGCGCCTTCGCCTTCCGGACCTTTGCATATTGGACACTCTTATATCGCCGGATTAAACCACCAGTACAAAACTCAATACAAAGGTAAATTTATTTTAAGGATAGAAGACACTAATCCAGACAACATTGAGAAAGATGCCTACAAAATGATTCCTGAAGATTTGAATTGGCTTACTGACAATGGAGTTGATGAAGTAATAATTCAATCAGATAGAATTGAAACATATTATGGATATGCCTTAAAATTAATTGAAGAAAATCATGCATATGGTTGTACTTGCGAATCAGAAATTTTCAAAGAAAGACTAAGCAAAATGAGTCCTTGTGATTGCAGAAATTTAAGCACAAAAGAGCATCTGCAAAGATGGAAAAAGATGTTTAAAGAATACGATGATGGAGATGCTGTTGTAAGATTCAAATCAGATATAAATCACCCAAATCCTGCAATGAGAGACTTCCCATTGTTAAGAATAAACACATCAGAACATCCGAGAGTTGGATTAAAATATAGAGTATGGCCATTAATGAATTTTGCGGTTGCAATAGATGATATGGAATTAGGAATTACGCATGCGATAAGAGGAAAGGACCATGCAGATAATGCAAAAAGACAGGAAATGATTCACAATGCATTGAAAACTTCAACACCCGTTCCAATATCTGTGGGAAGAATTAATTTTGAAGGATTCGATTTAAGCACAACCGAAACCAAATTCCAGATTAAAGAAATGAAATATTCTGGCTGGGATGATATAAGAATTCCATTTTTGAGAGCAATGAAAAGAAAAGGATATCAACCAGGCGCAATAAGAAAATTTGCAGTTTCAATGGGAGTTACTGCAACAGATAAAACTGTCGGAAAAGAAGAATTTTTGAAAAGTTTAAATTTTTTCAACAGGGAAATAATCGATCCAATATCAAACAGATATTTTGCAATTAAAGACCCGGTTGTTATAACAGTTAAAAATGCACCAAAATTAGAATTAGAACAAGATTTGCATCCGGAGAAAATAATCGGCGGAAGAAAATTTACTACGCATGAAAACTTTTATATTGAAAGAGAAGATTTAAAAAATATAAAGCCAAATGAATTGATTAGATTAATGGGCTGTTTAAACTTTGTCAAAAAAGGAAAAATCTTCGAATATGTTTCAAAAGAATATGGGGCATTTAAAGAAGTTGGTAAAAAACAAATTCATTGGCTTCCCCAAGACCAAAGTCAATTGGTTAAAATTAAAATAAAATTAGATGATAATTCAGATGTTGAAGCTTATGCGGAAAAATTAGTTGAGAAAGTAAAAGAGAATCAAATGATTCAGTTTGAAAGATTTGGATTTTGCAGATGTGATTCGAAGAATAGCTTTTGGTTCACACACAGATAAATGTTTAGCGTATAACATTGGGAACATTTTGCTGTGGATTAATTGATTTTGACTTAAACATAATTTTTGCAAGCCAAGGTCCCAATGAAGTTTCATATGGGTCAGGACGCCACTTCACTCCCGGAATCTTTCCTTCCATCAGGGCTTTTGATTCTCTTGGATATTTTAGATTAATCAATGCAGACTGATAATCATCGTAAACCTTACCTAAATAAACGAGACAAATTCCCGCAGTCATTCCAGCAATAGGTAAAAGCCACTCTTCCCCACGAGGAAGTAAAATCAAATCATCTATTGCCATAAAAGGATTGAGTCATAGTAACTATAAAAACTTATTGTGCAAATTCTTGATTTATTCCCATGGTTCATTTATTCAGTTCGAGGTTCAATAGTCTAAACACCGCTTACAGCCATTCTTAGCGAAATATTTATAAACACAAATAGCCTAAAATAGCTTTAGAGGGCTTAAAACCCCCGAAAACGAGGTGCTGAATATGGCAGAGAGTTTAGTTGTTAAAGCAAAGATAAAAGACGCGGCAAAAGGATTTAATGTAGCTGGCGACTTCGCAGAGGCTTTAAGCGGTGTTGTAGAAAGAAAAGTTAAACAGGCTTGTGAAAGAGCAGAAGCTAACGGCAGAAAAACTGTTATGGCTAAAGACCTTTAAATTTTATTTAATTGTTCATTTAACGGCTAATTAGAATTATCTGTTTTTCAATGCCCACAATTTGTCTTTCAATTCTCTTATTTTACTTTTCAAATTAGATAATTCATCTTCTGAATATTTTTGAGTATTTTCTAAATCAAAATATTTGGATTCCAATACATAAAGTTTTTCTTCAAGTGCTTCAAGAAGAGTTGGTTTATCATGAATTTCATCATCCAATTGTTTCTTAACTTCTTCTTCATTAACTTTTTTTCCTAACTTAAATAAAAGCTCGTTCATTTTTTCTATTTTCTGATTTAATTCAGATTCCTTTTCTTTCAATCTAACTAAAGTCCTTTTCTCATCTAGTGAAGTCTTTTTTGGGAACTGCATTTTCTTCTCTATTATTTCTGAAAGATTTTGCTCTAATTTGGCTAACTCAGAAGAAATAACTGATTTCTTTGGAGACTGAGAGGAAACAATCTTTATTTTCCTTAAATGCCCCCTCAATTGTTCACGAGCTAATTTTTTATCCTGAACTCTTTTTGAAGCTGAAGAAAGACTGTAGAAATATTTTCTTAAACCTGGGTGCAATTGCATTTTATTTGAAACTAAATAATCCTTTCTTCTCCTCTTTTCTTGGAGGCGTTAAAGGAGGTAAAGACATTGACTGTCCTGGTGGCGGAGGAAGTCCTCCCATTGGAGGAAGTCTTGGTGCATTTTGAGGTCTCATCATTGGGGGAGGCATCATTTGCATTGGCTTTTGAATTGGTTGCTGAGGTCTTGATCTTTCTCTATCAGACACCATATCTGCAACTGCCAATATTCCTTTTGCTATTTTTTGATTTTGATCAGAAAGTTCTTCCAGCCTTTTTTCAATTGGAGAGATTTTGCTGATTATAATATCAGATTCTCTTTCTTCTGCTTTCATCATATCAGAAGCTTCCTTGAATATTTCAATTAATTCAGAAATGCTTTCGTTTAATTTGTCAATAGATTCTTGAAGTGTTTTTCCAGAATGAGAGCCACCCAATGGATTTTTCTTAAGATATTCCATGTCTTGTTTTAATTCGGAAACTTCTTTTGAACTCAATAATGTGTAATCGTCATCGGCCATCTATAAACACCTCTCTATAGCTAATTTGGGCGGGTTTATTTATAAAGGTTACGCAGAATTTACTCCATATCCGGCATATTTTGAGGTTGAACTGATTTTCCCGCCGCGATTACATCATCAATTCTTAGAATCATTTCGGCAACCTCTGATGCTGATGAAACGGCTTGTGTTTTAATCTTCAAAGGTTCAATTATTCCTTCATCCCATGCATCAATTATTCTTCCTGTGAAAACATCAATTCCCGCCCACTTAACTCCTTTGTCATGCGCAACTTTCAAATCAGTTAAAACATCGATGGGGTCTAAACCCGCATTTTCGGCAAGAGTTACTGGAATAATTTCCATCGCATCAGCAAAAGCTAAAACTGCTAATTGTTCTCTTCCGCTTAATGATGTTGCAAATAATCTCAAGTTTCTTGCAACTTCAATTTCAGTAGCACCGGCACCAGCAACAACCCGTCCAGATTTAAGTGCTGAGACTAAATCTCCAACTGCATCCTCTAAAGCTCGTTTAACTTCAGAAACAATATGCTCCGTTCCTCCTTTAACTAAAAGTGTGACAGACTTTGCTGAAGTTGAACCCGAAATATATGTCATGAATTCTTCGCCAACTTTTCTTTCTTCAATCGATTCAGCAAATCCCAAATCAGTTAGTTTCATATCAGAAAGTTTTGTAATTAATTTTGCTCCTGTTACTTTGCTCAATCTTTCTACATCTGATTTTTTTATTCTCCTGCAAGCATAAATCCCGTACTTTGCTAAATAATGCTGAGCCAAATCATCGATTCCTTTCTGACAAAAAACCGCATTAACACCGAGCATGGCAAGCTTATCAACCATTTCTTTTAACATCCTTTCTTCTGATTCAATAAAAGACTGCAATTGAGATGGATCAGTAATTTGTATTTTTGTTTCTATTTCTGGATTTTTTATTTCCAAAGCAGAATCGATCAAAGCAATTTTTGCGTTTTTTAATAATTTAGGCATTCCTTGATGAACTTTTTCTTTGTCTAAAATTAATCCCTCGATTATTTCTGAATCTTCAATAGCTCCCCCTATTTTCTTTTCAATGGCAATATCGCTTCGTTCAAGAGAAATATTTCCTTCCGCATCTCTGCTGAATACTTTCAGTAATGCTTTCAAACACAGCAAAGATAACTTTTCTTTTGCAACTTCAGCACCTTTGCCGGTCATTGCAGTCAAAGCAATATTTTTTAATAATTCTAAATTTCTTTCTGTAATTGGTTCTGAAATATTTTTAAGAATAGTTTGAGTTTTTTCCTGGGCAATTCTATACCCCTTGGCGATAATTGTTGGATGAATATTTTTTTCTAATAAATATTCTGCCTGTTTTAATAATTCTCCTGCTAAAACGGCAGCGGTAGTTGTTCCGTCTCCCACAACTTCTTCCTGGGTTTTTGCAACTTCAACAAGCATTTTTGCAGCAGGATGCTCAATCTGCATTTCTCTAAGAATTGTTGCGCCGTCATTTGTGATAATTACGTCACCCATTGAATCTACTAACATTTTGTCCATCCCTTTTGGACCCAAAGTTGTTCTTACTGTTTCTGCAACTAATTTTGCGGCTGCAATATTATTTCTTTGAGCAGACCTGCCAGTATTGCGTGTTGTATTTTCCGGAAGAATGAATATCGGCTGTATGTCTTTTTGCATTTTCCAACCACCGAGCTATTCAAACTTAGCTAATTTATAAAGGTTGCTAGATATGTTTTACAGTCGTAATTAGTGCCGATCCCATGCAAAATTTTCGTTTTAATTACTAACTAAAGATTTTTACCGCCGGTTCGACCATTTCTGTTTTAGCAATCTGTCATTTCCCCGTACGCTTGGCGATTCCCAATCTCGACGAAGTCGAGCTGAGCCCATTTTGACTTTGTCAAAATTGGGAGTCAAATCCGCAAGACTGAATGTCGGGCGATAGGACAGAGCCATTATGTTGATAAGCTTTAAATATTACATACGAAAACTAAATAGTGTGGATACTGAAATAATCGATATTGATGGCGGATTGGATTTAGATAGCAGAGTAATCAAAACACTAGCGGTAAGAGCAGGCAGACAATGGAGTAGAATTATTGCAGATAAAATGCTTCTTTCTCAAAAACAAAGAATTAAAGTGACTAAGATGGCTAATCCGCTTAGAAAATATAAAGCAAAAGAAGTTACAATAGCTCTTAGCTACGACGAACAATGTAAAAGTTACATGTCTCTTTTAAACATGGAAGAGGCACTTGCAACTATAGACGCTGCCACCGAGAAAATAGCAATGAATTCAAATAGAACGTATGCTGATGAAATTCCAAAAGTTATCATAAGTGGAGAATTTAGAAACTATATGAAGGCTCCAGAAAGTCCAAGAAGAGAGTTAAGAGACAAATTACTGACAGCTTACGTTGATGCGTTAGAACTTATGGGGCTGGCACCTAAACTAATCCAAAAGTATGCTAAATAGTTTCAGTATGGAAAATAAATACCCAAACCTTTATAAATATACCCTCTAAAACAAATATTAATTTCTACCAAAGTTTAAACTGAGGTAGAGGGTGTTAGAATGACAATAAAAAAACACGATTTTATCGAAGTTGAATACACTGGAACCGTAAAAGAAGATGGTTTTGTATTTGACACAACGAACGAAAAAACAGCGAAAGAAAAAGGAATTCATAATCCTCATGCACAATATGGACCAACAATAGTTTGTGTTGGAGAACATCAGCTTCTAAAAGGATTAGATGAAGGAATTGTTGGAAAAGAAATTGGAAAAGAATACAAAATTGATTTAGCTCCAGAACAGGCATTTGGAAAAAAATCTGCACAATTATTGAAATTGGTCCCAATGACTGCATTCAAAAAAGGAAATACCCGTCCAGAAATAGGATTGCAAATTGAAGTTGATGGAAATATTGGAACAATAAAAACTGTTTCGGGCGGAAGAGTAATGGTCGATTTTAACCATCCGTTATCAAGCAAAGAATTGACATATACAATAAAAATAAACAAAATAATCACAGACGATGCTGAAAAAATAAAAGCATTAATCTCTTTGACGTTGAATTTGAAGAAAGACAAAATTAATATTACAATATCCAACGGAAAAGCAACGGTAAAGACATTAAAACTGCCGGAAGTTTTCCAAAAAGAATTTGAAAAGAAAATAAAAGAACTTGTTCCTACCGTTAAGGAATTAGTTTTTGCTGAAAACAAGGAGGAAGTGTCCACTAAAAGTGAAAAACAACCTTTAAATACAAGTAAGAAGTAAGTTGAACATCAAAGGTTGAGGTGGTTATTTTAAAATGGAAATTTCAAGTGAAAGACAGCATTTTGATACAGACAAGGAGTTAGAAGAATTTCTTAACAAGCAAAAAGCTTCTATTAAAGTTATTGGAGTCGGCGGCGGCGGAAATAACACAATAAATAGAATGAGCGAAGTAGGAATTAAGGGCGCAGAAACTATTGCAATGAATACTGACGCACAGGATTTACTTTACACTACTGCTGATAAAAAATTACTAATAGGAAAAGACATTACAAAAGGATTGGGAGCGGGTTCTATTCCAAAAATAGGAGAAGAAGCTGCAAGGGAATCAGAAGGAGATATTAAAAAATTACTTTCTGATGCAGACATGGTTTTCATAACGTGCGGATTAGGAGGAGGAACAGGAACAGGAGCAGCACCGGTTGTTGCAGAAACTGCAAAGAAAATGGGATGCTTAACTGTCGGCGTTGTAACACTTCCTTTCTCGATGGAAGGTTCAAGAAGATTTGAAAATGCAATAATAGGACTTGAAAAAATGGAAAACATTGTTGATACTTTAATTGTTATTCCAAACGATAAATTGCTTGAATTAGCACCAGATTTACCGCTACACACTGCATTTAAAGTTGCAGATGAAATTTTAACTAACGCAGTAAAAGGAATTGCTGAACTTGTAACAAAAGCAGGATTGGTAAATCTTGATTTCGCAGATATTAGAACAATAATGGGCAACGGAGGAGTTGCACTTATCGGAGTAGGAGAAGCTGACGGAGACAATAGAGCTCAAGAAGCGGTTGAAAAGGCAATACACAATCCATTATTGGATGTTGAAATATCGGGGGCTACTGGAGCTTTAATTAATGTTTCAGGCGGTTCAGATATGACTCTTGACGAAGCCAGAAAGATAGTTGAAACGGTCTCAGAAGCCTTGGATGAGGATGCACGAATTATTTGGGGAGCTCAAATATCGGAAGATTTATCAGGGGTAGTTAGGGCATTATTAATTATTACCGGGGTTAAATCCTCTCAAATATTCGGCCCCAGGAAAAGGGGGACAAGAGAAAAGCAAAAGGAGATTGAAAACGAACTTGGAATTGAGTTTGTTGATTGAAAATGGATGAACAATTAAAACCGACATTAACTCAAAAACTAAAAAAGTTTTATGCAGAATGTGTAAGGGTTTTAACTGTGACTAAAAAACCTGATTCAGTTGAATACAAAACAGTTGTTAAAGTTTCAGGACTGGGAATTGTTGTAATTGGTTTGATTGGATTCATTGTAACAATGATAAGACAATTGGTACTAAAATAAAATGGATGAAGCGGCGCAAAAAACAACACAGATATTTGCTTTGAGAACTACAGCAAATAGAGAAGAGCAAGTAATGGATTTTGTTACTTCCAATGTTAAAAAGAAAAAGCTTGCAGTCTACTCTGTAATTTTCCCTCACGGAATGAGAGGTTATATTTTTCTAGAAGCTGCTAACAGAGGAGATGCTGAAATGGCTGCGCAGGGAGTTCCTTACGCAAAGGGAGTTCTTCCAAAAGAAGTTCAGATGAGAGAATTAGAACATATGTTTGAACAAGCTCCTGCTGAAATGAACATACAAAAAAATGATATTGCTGAAATCATATCTGGAACTTTGAAAAGAGAACAATGTAAAGTTCAAAGAGTGGATGCAGTTAAAGGAGAGGTTGTTGTTGTTCTTTTAGATGCAGCAGTTCCAATCCCAATTACATTGAAGATGGATGCAATCAGAGTCATTAGAAGAGAAGGCGAAGAAGATAAATAATTAAGTCTTGGGCTGTTCTACAAATTAATTTTTGCCATCAATACGTGAGGCTTCTTATTTATTTGATTAAAGCGAATTTCGCGGTTCCAGATAGAAATTCGCCATTACGAGATTCATAAAAAGCCGAACCGATGGCAAAAATAACCAGATTGAAATAAATCATAAATTCTTATTATTTTATATATAAGCTATGAATTTGTCCCCTAATGGCAGTAATAAAGGAAAGACTCGAATATCTACTCACAAGAGAACATGATAAAGTTACGACTAGTCCTGAATGCAAATCCCAGCTTGTTGAATTTCTCACGAAAGAAGGAAGGTCATCAAGATTTGAACTTGAATTTTTAATAAGATTATCATCCGCCGGAGACCGTGTAATAACTAAAGAAGCCGAATCATGCGATAAATTAGAAAGTGCAGATGAAGATCTCCTTATGAAACTTTGTCAACTCAATAACGAAGGACATCAAAAAGCAGTTATGCTTTGGAAACTTTCTAAAGAAGGGGATTACAAGGGAGGAATACTCGGTGCACAGGCACAATTTCTGGTAAATAATGCAAACATATCGCGAGTTATGTTCAAGCATTACAATGATGTGGTATTTGCGGAAGGATGGTATGAAGACAGGAAACAAGCAGCGGCCTTGATATCTGAAGTCAATCCGAGACATGCATCAAGATGTTATGAGTTTGCCGCAGAAGCTGCGTACCGAATCTTCGAGAAAACTGGCGATGAAAATTGGTTTAATGCTTGGAAAGAATCGTGTGATCTTGCGATAAAGTTAAGAGAAAAAATAAACATAAGATCTGCATGTTTCCTTGCAAGAGATATGGCCACCATATTCTTCAACAGGTATCAGAAATATGCAAACGTGGAACATCTGAACAGCGCCGTAAAATATTATATGCAAGCCTTAAAGATGTCAAAAGAATGTTATGATCTTCCGAACGCAACGATCGATAGTATGAAAAGCACACTTTACATTGCCGGAGAAATTCTTGGAACAAAATTCCTTAAAAAAATTTAAGAGTTGAATTTTTTCTCTAAAGATATTGTCTTACTTCATTTAATTCTTGTTCTATTCCTGTGATTTTCTCGCGATATTTTGAAAGTTCTTGGTTACTTACCTTCAGTCCTCGATATGCTCCTTTTGCTGCTCCGAAAATCGTATCTTTTATTGCAAGAAAAGCTGTTGTATCTACAATTAAAATAGCAGTTACTGCGTGAGATAAATCCTTTCTTGGAATGTGTTCGGACAAATAAGTGAGAACGAATGCCGACCCGCCAAGAATTGCCGAAGGCACTACGACGGATAATCCGATTAAAGCGCAATATAAGCTTTTTCTTGCTAATTCTAAATTATGATTCATTCTTGCTTCATGAAGAATTGATTCAAGATTATTTGCTAATTTTTCTACTTCCTGTTTTTTAAGAACACTAAGACTTCTTTCCATATTTCTTCTCTAAATATTCCATTATTTTTTAAGTCTTAACTCAGATTTTCTTAATTCTTTTTCATTAAACGTTTTTAACTTGTATGAATCGTAAAATATGTAACCTGAGACCGTCATAAGTATTGCACCATAAGCCGATACTGGGTAAGCTAAGATTGGATAATCTTTGTATAAATTAACGCTAGAAATTAAAGAAGCCGCGACGGGAAGAAATGCCACAGAAGAATCAAAAGATAAACAAAAAACTCCGTCTTTTTTACGCTTAGCAGCATATCGCAATCTATGCCTGGCCAATTTAGCATTTTCTTTGAAATAAACCGTTCTATCTTGGACAACTACATCTTCTAATGAGTTATTTGCCGCGGAATTTAAGCCTTAGAACTGGTTTATAATATTAGCAGTAACCTTTATAAATGACCCATAATGTTCAAGAAGTATATGGCTAA